>JAKACR010000057.1 GCA_021821225.1 Bacillota bacterium
CCGCAGCGCGCCGCCAGAGACAGCCCCACGGGCAATCCGTCCTGCTCCAGGCGCGGAACGGTGACCTGCGGCAGCCGCGCCATGCCCGCGATACAGGTGAGCGAAAGGGCGCGGGAACGCCACAAGTCAAGCGCAGCGCCGTCAAGACCGACAGGCGGGGCGGGACCGGGCGCCGTAGGAAAGAGCAGAATCGAGTCCTCTCCCAGCAGCCGGTGCAGGTTCTCGTCCATACGCTCCCGGATGTGTTGCGCATAGACGGTCCACTCCCGCTTCACTGTCTTTGTCCAGGCGAACCGCTCGGCAATGCCCGGGCCAAACGACGGCCTCACTTCTTCGATCCATTCCCCGTGTTCCTTCCAAATTTCGCTGCCCTGCAGGACGCGAAACGCCCACATCCACGTGGCGAGCCCTTCTTCCGCAAGCCGAACGTATTTCACCTCATCAAAGAGGTCAAACAGGCAGGAAATCTGTTCGAGAACCCGCTCGCGCACCGGTGCGTCGACCAGTTCAAGCACGTCGGCCGGCACAAGGCAGCGCACGAATGTCCCGTGCGGCCTGTCATCGTCACCAAGCAGCACATCCCCCACATCCGCCAGCAATGAGGCGGAGCGCGCCATCCAGCCCACCGTGCAAAAACTGGGCGCCAGCTTGAGCACTCCAGCGTCGTCCACCCGCCCGTGGCTGGGACGGATACCATACACGCCACAATAACTCGCCGGAATGCGAATCGACCCTCCAGTGTCGGTGCCGAGCGCAAAATCGGTCAATCCGGCGGCGACCGCCACGGCCGAACCGCTGGACGACCCGCCGGGAATACGTCCGGCAGCGCGCGGATTGCGCGGAGTGCCGTAGTGCGCGTTCTCGCCGCTCAGACTGTACATGAGCTCGTCGGTATGTGTCTTTCCCTCCATCCGCGCGCCGGCTGCACACAGTTTCTCGATGGCCGCGGCCGTTCGGACGGCTGGTTCATGCGTGCGCAGCCAGTCTGGATTGCCCGCCGACGTCACGATTCCCGCCACGTCAAACGTTTCCTTGACCGCAAATGTGAATCCGGACAGTGCGCCCGCTCCCGTCGGCTCCAGGATTACATCGGGCCGGAACATCGCATCCCATTGATCGATCACGGATTGTCGTCACCTCGCTTTGTCCCATGCGGCATCCTCCCCCGCCCCGAACATACGATCTCCCTGCGGCAGACACAATGCGTGACAATACACCAGATGACGTTTGTCCGGCATCCTGGGTCAGCCCGCGCCGCGACCTGCGTCAAAAATCGGTGCGGCTGGCGCGCCGCGTCCGCGCCACGAGTCTGCCGGACTTGTACACGTCCCTCGCCACCGGCTGCATGGCCAATGCTTCGTGCGCGCTTTTCGCGTCCATGGCGACAAGATCGGCCGGCAATCCCTCCACAATCCCGTAAGGCCCGCCCGTGGCCAGCCGGCCGGGCGCCTCGCTGATCATGGAAAACAACGCCGCGGCGTCCGCCGGGTCAAAGTGGCCGGCATAGGCCATCAGCAGGGCAGCTTCGAGCAGATCCGCCCGCCCGAAGGGATGGAAGGCGTCCTGCACATTGTCCGACGCAACGGCCACCTCTGCGCCGTGCCGACGCAGCAAGCCGACGCGCGTGACGCCGCGGGAAACCGGGAAGGACGCCCGCCCCTGCAAAAAAAGATTGCAGGCGGGCAACGCCACAACGCCCACACCGGCCGAGGCCACGCGCCGCGCGATACCGTCGGCTTCCTCCTCAGGCATCGCGGCCAGCGACACACAATGCCCGGCCACAACCGGCAGGGGCCATGCGCGTCTGTCCGCGATGTCCGCGAGATGCAGCAGCGTCCGGGACGCAGGGTTCATCTGCTCGTCCACATGCACGTCCAGTCCCAGTCCGTACCGCTCCGCCAGCCGCGCGATCCACTCCATGTTGGCGTGTGGATCCCTGGACAGATGGGGTGCGCCGCCGACGGCCGCCAGATGGTTCGCGGCACCAGATGCCAGCACCCGTTCCACTGAGCCGGTCTCCTCCGTCGGACACATCAGCACGATCTGCAACTCCAGTCGCCCCTGCATCCTGCGCCGCGTTTCCAACAACCCGGATAGGGAGCGCTCGAAGAGCGTTCCCTCCGCGCCGAACTGCACATGCGTGCGGATGGTGGTGGTCCCGGCCACCAGGGCCGCCTCCGTCACCCGCGATGCCCGGTCCAGGACATCTTCCGCGGTCAGCCGAGGTTGGTACGCGGCAAAACTCGTGATCGCCCCACTCAACGTTCCTTCGGGATTCCCCGTGACATGCCATGTGAGCGCCTTGTCGAGATGGGTGTGCAGATCGACAAGACCAGCAACCAGCAGCCGGCCTGCCAGATCGACCATCCCTTCCGCGTCTGTTTCACCCCAGTCCGCATGCGTCGCACCCCAGTTTGCGGCCGGTTCCGGCCCCGCTTCTCCGCGCTGGACGAGCGCTGCGATCCGGCCTTCCGACAGACGGACATCCCATACGCCGGGGCGGCCGACCAGACCGGCTCTGCGAAACCCCGCCGGCCGCACACCTCTCTCCATGCGCACCCTGTTTTCACTCCTTGCAATTCGCATCGCGCACCGGCAGAATAAGGCGCGATGGATGATGCGCATCGTGAGCCACGGACACGGCGGCAATGCGCAGCGCCCCAAAGTCCGCATGCAAAATGGCCATCGCATCATCCTGCCCGTTCGGATGCCGCGCGAAAAACGGAAACGCGCTGCCAGTCAGTTCGAGCCGGATAGCCGCTCCCGCCGGAATCTCGATCGCGACATCCAGGAACTCCAGGAGAACGCGCTCGTACTGTACGCTCTCCACAAGTGCGCGGCCGAGCGAAAGCAACCGCGCTTCATTCGAAGGAAACACGACGGATAGCAGCGCGACGAGATCTGTCGGGCCTCCTTGCGCGGCGCACCACACCTCAAGCCTTGGCAAACCGGCGAGGCGAAGGGAATCCGCCAAAGAAGCACTCGTATAAACGAGAATCTCGTTGCGCTCCTGGATGTGGGAGCGGTCCTCGGGAGCAAGCCCGGCAAGGGGCATGGGCAATCTGGCGTCGTACACATACACGTCGGGCGCTGCTTCCCCGCCGGGTCCGCAGTCCTGTTGCGGCGTGAGGCGTCCGGTCCCATGCGCGCTGTTGGCCAGTCCCTGCCCTGATTGCAAAAACCAGTCCTTCGTCACCATACCGCGCGCGGGCGGCCAGCCTTCCGCCCTTTCCCAACGGGCCCTCCCCATTTCAAAGTAGAGCACGGGAGACGCTTGCGCTTCGGGCGGCGGATTCGACAGCACGCGGCGAAGCCACGCAACCTGGAAGTCATCCACAAGTCCCGCCGCCGCCGGCCCATGATCCCATTGGCCGGTCAACCGCCCCCACGGGATGTGCGCCCACGGTCCGACAAGAAGCGCATGCCGGTCCGCGCCAGCCGCATGAAGGGCGGCAAATGTCCGCAGGGTCCCGGAAAGAAACGGGTCATGCCAGCCGCCGATGTGCAGCGCCGGTACACAGACACCGGCCAATCGCGCGGTAAGGTCGCGTTCTTCCCAGTAACCGTCTCGCTGCGGATGCGCCAGCCAATCGCGGTAGAACGGCGCGTACTGCAGAAGTTCATCCGGCGTGTCCATGAGCGGCAGATGCCACAGGACCCTATCCGGTTCGCGCATGACAGCAGTCAGGGCCTCCTCGGCGCGGCTGTCACCCGCACGCCGCGCTTCGTCGCGCGCCAGTTGCGCCGCCCAAGGAAGCTGGCCGCCAAGCGCAAATCGCCCGAACGGATAGAACCAGCCGCCGTAAAGGTCCGCCGCGCACATCGCGGGCATGATCGCGCATAAGGACGGAGGCGTCAGGGCAGCGGCGGCGAGTTGAGTGTAGCCCTGGTAGGAGAACCCGTACATCGCCACCTGGCCGTTCGCTCCCTGGAGTCCTGCGCACCATTCAACCGTGTCATAGCCGTCGTCCATCTCTTGAATGAAGGGGTCAAATACACCCTCAGAGCCGCCGCGCCCCCTCACGTCCTGAATCACCACCAGGAATCCCTGTCTGGCGTACCAGGCCGGATGCGCGTATGTGACAGTCGACGCGATGTCGCGTCCATACGGCTGGCGCATGAGCAGAACCGGAGCGTCTCCGCCCGCCCCGGACCGGTATATGTCGCAGACAAGCCGCACCCCGTCGCGCATGGGACAGACGACCCCGGAATCCAACTCGACCCCGGCGAATCTCATGGCAGGAACTGGTCTGTAAAGGCGCCGGTCACCTTAAAGTTCTTCGGCAGCATGCCGACCCCTTCCATTTGCGACGCCAGGAGATTCCAACGGGCGGCAGACATGTAGCCGATACCGTGGGCCTTGGCCTCGCCGCCCCTGATCAGGGGCGTCTCCTGCCTCACGGCGTACAGCATCGCCGCAGGAATCAAGTCCGGTCCGTACGTTTTCATGAAGGAGTCCGTCGCAACCGGATGCGCCAGATAGTTCTCCCAGCCCATCTGGGTCGCCTTTACGAACGCCCGGACAACGGCGGGATGTTGTTTGATCTCCCGCTCCGTCGTGAACATCACATTCTGGTACGGATCAAAACCGGAGCGGGCGATCAATTCATAGTGAACCCTCACACCCTGATGGCTCAGCGTGTACGGTTCTTCCGTGACATATCCCTGAATGACCGCCCGGGGATTCTGAACAAAATTCACGAGCGAACCGGTGTAGGTTCGGGTCTGTGCGTGCGTAAGACGGTATTTTCGCAGCAGATACTGCCAATACGGCGTTGAACTGGATACGTATACCGGGTGCCCGTTGAAATTTTGAAATCCCTTGATCGGCTGGCCGGCGTGCCAGATCAGGACCTGGGGGTCCGTCTGAAAGTCGGCAAACACAGCAACGATCGGAATTCCCTGTTTGCGCGCCAGGAGGATGCTGTCGGCGCTCGACATGCCGAACGTGGCTTTTCCCGCCGCGACCAGCGGAATGGCCGACACCTGCGGCCCGCCCTGCCGCGTTGTCATCTGCAACCCCTGTGCCTTGAAATATCCGTTCATTTGAGCATCCCACTGCCCACCCTGCTCCGGTTCCGCGAACCAGTTCATGACTTCCGACGTGCGCGTCAGCGACTTGGCCGAGACAATGCCGCCCTGCGCACTTGCAAGAGCCGTCAGTCCCAGAGCCGCCGCCAGTCCCATCATCCATCTGCGCCTGTTGTTTGACAAGTTGACCCCGCCTTTGTCTCTTGATTTATTCAGGCAGTCGGGCGGAGTCATGCCATCTGCCGATGCACAGACTCGCAGCACCGCCCACCAGAGCAAAACTGAACAACCCAAGAACCGAACTCGCAAATCCAGCCGCGAAGAGGTAAGGCATCTGCAGATTCCCGGCGGTCTGGGTGATCAGGTAGCCCAATCCTCCGTTTCCTCCCCCAATCCCCGCCACGAACTGGCCGACAATCGCGCCGATCACTGAGAGCCCCGCCGAAATCTTGAGTCCTGCAAAGATTTGCGGCAGCGCGTGCGGAAAGCGCACCTTGGCCGCCAGCACGAACCGCGAGCGGTTGTACATGCGGACCAGATTTACGAGGTTGGGATCGGTCGATACCAGCCCGAAGTTGGCATTTGAAATAATGGGGAACACAGCGATCAGAAAAGAAATGGCCACGATCGCGCCATTGCCTGACCCAAGCCAGATCACGATCAGCGGCGCGATTGCGATGATCGGAATCGTCTGCAGCAAAATGGCGTACGGATAGAGGCTCCGCTCCAGCCACTTGGCCTGCGACATGACAAAAGCGACAGTCACGCCGACCACGATGCTCAGACCAAAGCCGCCAAATGCGTCGACAAACGTCGCCCAGGAAGCCGCCAGCAGCGTCGCGGCATTGGCGGACGCGGCGCCCGCCACCTCCAACGGACTCGGGAGAAGGTAGGTCGGGATATGCCCGCTCATGCACACGATCTGCCAGATGGCGACCGCCAGGACAAACACTGCCGCCGGCGGCGCAAATCGCAGCCAGGGCAGGGAGATGCGTTTCCGCTCCCCGGCGGCTGCATCACGGTTCATCAGCATGACTGCCATGTTCTTTCAAACCCCCTCCAGAAACTTCATGGCCTGCGCCACCGCGCCGGCGAACTCCGGAGATACACGCATCTCCCCCGAGCGCGGATACGGCAGGGCGACCGGCACCTCTCCCTTGACCGTCCCTGGATTCGTCTTCATCACCACGATCCGGCCGGACAGGTAGACGGCCTCAAACACGTTGTGCGTCACAAAGACGACGGTCATGCCAAGCGTCTCCCATAACCGCAGCAATTCCTCGTTAAGCTTCTGGCGCGTGATCTCGTCCAGCGCGCCAAACGGCTCATCGAGCAACAGCAACCTGGGCCGGGAGACCAGCGCACGGGCGATGGACACCCGCATCCGCATCCCCCCGGACAACTGTCGGGGCAACTTGCCGGAGACGCCCTGCAACCCAACGAGCTCCAGCACCTCCGTCGCACGCGCCAGCCTCTCCGTCTTGCCCACGCGCATCAGTTCAAGCGGCAACGCCACATTGCCGAGCACTGTCCGCCAGGGCATGAGCGTCGCCTCCTGAAACACAAAAGAGAGTTCCCCTGGCCGGCTGGCCAACTGTTCAGGCAAATTTCCAAGCACCTTCACACTGCCCGAACTGGCCGACTGCAGACCCGCAATCGTTTTGAGCACAGTCGATTTTCCGCATCCAGAAGGCCCCAGTAAAGAGACAAACTCGCCCTCGCGAACCGTGACATTGACATCCTGCAGGGCGACCGTCCCTTCCCTGTAGCGTTTGCCCACTCCCGCGAGCTGTACGACAGGACCTGCCGACCGGATCGCTTCAGACGATTGCCGGGCGCTCATCCCATCACCTCCCAGAGGACATGTGATAAACTAAATTTCGTCAGGCGTTACAGTGCATATCGTGTTTGACTGAAGCCTCAAACACGATATGTAGGATGAAGGCGCCTGCTGCGTGAACTTTATCACATGTCCCCTAGACAGGCTGCGCAAACTGTCCGGGTTTCGGTTCCAGCTTGCGCGGATTCAACAACCCGAGCGGATCATGGATGTGTTTGGCGCGCCACAGTTCCGCCAGATTCCGCAATCTCCCGCCCAATTCCAAACGCCAGGTGTGCGGATTCGCCACCGGCATCCCCAAGGATTCGCAACGTTCCATGAGCCGCCGCATCCTGTCATCGCCGAGAAAGCGAACGATCGGCAGTCCTGCCGCGGTCAACTCCCCGCCATCGCGGATCCATTCGATATGGCAGAGAAATTCGGGAAATTCGGATTGGATCTCCCGCAGTTGCGCAACCGGGTCGTTCGGATCAAAGCGAATCTGCAGGTAGGTCAGTTCCGGATCACATTTTCGCGCCCACAGCGTGGCGTGATTCCAGGTGAAATCCGAAAGCCCCGAGCCGCGGTGATATCGGTCAGCCGTCAGATGTATGACAGAGTCCCCACCGTACTCCCGACACCTCTCCCGCAGCCTCTCGGAGCCCTTTTCGGCGGTTTCAAGCAGCGCATAGGCTCCTCTTTCCGGCAGTTTGAGCGGAGTAAAATACTGCGGAATCGGCCACTCGTGAATGGAGACGAGCCGTTTGGCGAGCGCCGGATCCTGCGCCACCGCCCTTCCGAACGCGAGAGCGGACGCCAGGCTGTCGAATGCAATGGCCCACTGTTCCCACGATTCACGCGGCGCGGTGCGCAGTTCTACGGCAGTCACAATGCCCGTTGTGCCGTAGGCGTGCAAAAAAGGGGCCATGTCGCTCGGCTCTGCGATCCGCTGCGGCCGCGCGCCAGGCCGCAGTGCGCGCACATGCACGGCGCGGACCAGACCGTCGCGCAGTGTGCCCCAGGTGACGGAACCGATCCCGCCCGATCCGCCGCAGACAAATCCCCCGATGGTCGCGGTCTGAAATGTGCTTGGATACATCCGCATCTCGCGTCCCTGCAATCTGAGCTCGCTCTCCAGTTTGCCGATGCGGCAACCCGCCTCAACACTCGCATAATCTCCTGATATGTCCAGGATGCGGTTGAGCAGGGTCATGTCCAGCACAATGCCGCCGTCAAGGGGAACGGCCTGTCCGTAATTCCCTGTTCCCGCTCCGCGCACTGTCACGGAGAGAGCGTACTGACAGACCACCTCAAGAATCGCGTCAAACTCATCCCAGTCGGCCGGACGGGCGATGCACTCTGCGACTAACCCGTCGAGCTGCGCTTCGAGAATGGGCGAAAAATGATAGTAATCGCGGGAGTATTTTACTCGCCGTTCTTCATCCCACATCAGGGTGCCCGGTCCTGCGACGCTGTTCAATCTGGCCTGCCAGTCTGTCACATGATCCCCTCCTTTCGCGGCGCGAACGCGGCAAACTCCGACAGGATCTCCGCCAGCGTCCGGGACATGGCCGCCAGCGCGTCCTGGCCCTTTTGCGCAGTCGCCGCCGCCGCATCGCCGAACGTACCGGAAACGCTGTGATCCGCTGTCTTCCACGCCACCGGGAAACGGCCCTCCAAGCTCAGGTATTTGGATCCAGAAAACGCAAGCGGGAACTCCCGATTTGCCTGACTCATATCGACCCAGTCCGGCGCCAGCGCCAGAAGGAGCGAAGTCTCGCCTTCACCCCCGTGAATTCCGAACTCCTCTTCTTGCGGGGTGCTCTTCTCCTGGCGGACGAGAGAACCGGTGTGCACCGTCAGCACCAACTGCCCAGTCCTGATTCGAATCTCCCGGGCGGCCAGTTGCAGGAGACCCAGATTGCCCCCGTGCGCATTCAGGAGAACGAGGCGCCTCACACCGGCCTGCGCCAGAGAAGAGGCAATATCTTGCAGCATGGACATCAACGTTGCAGGCGCAAGTGTGATCGTACCAGGAAAATCCGCATGTTCCACGCTGTAGCTGGCGCCGA
The DNA here is from genome assembly GCA_021821225.1 of Bacillota bacterium. The sequence continues at coordinate 8,923 of JAKACR010000057.1, forward strand.
GTGGATAAAGAAAGTAGCAGCGATGCCCCTCCGGCAAGCGGATGAATGCTTCAGCCAAAACCGCCTGTACAATCAGGGAATCCGTGAACAACGGAAGGTGCGGGCCGTGCTGTTCCGTCGCTCCGATAGGAACGACAATCACCGGATCATTCTTTGCCATCTCCGCAAAACGCCTGCTCGTAAAAGCTCCGACGAACCGTTCTCTTACTTCGTTTGGCAGCGACTGCCACCACATGTCCTGCCCCGGCAACCTCTCACCTCCAATCGCCAGCTCAAGAGATAGGTTTATTATCTATTCGTGTTATTATAGTGTCAATATAAATGACCGATTGGCGCGAAATTTTTACAGACTTTTGTTTTTGCGTACATCATCACACTTTATGTGTTATATTATATGACGCAAGGAGGTGGTGCAGTGTCCAAAATAGAGATTGGGAGCGGACGCCGCATTTGGCGCGTTGATGCACAGGCGGCCGACTTGTCAATGATTCGCGGTCCCCTTGTGGTCGAATTTCCCGCCTATCCGCAGAAGCTCAGGATCGATGTGCGACGCACCGCCATGCTGATCATCGACATGCAGAACGACTTTTGCGCGCCGGGGGGATGGCTGGAACGCCAGGGAGTGGATATCGCCCCCGCACGCAGGCCCATTCCCGTCCTGCGCGCGCTGCTTCCGCTTCTCCGGGCGCATAGCATGCCCGTGATATGGCTGAATTGGGGAAACCGTCCGGACAAGCTGAACCTGCATCCAGGTATTCTGCATGTCTATAACCCGACGGGTGATGGCGTGGGACTGGGCGACTCCTTCCCCGGCGGCGAATCGCGAACATTGGAGAAGAATTCCTGGGGCGCGGCGCTTGTCGAGGAACTCGAAGTCCTGCCGGGCGATATTTGCGTGGACAAATATAGAATGAGCGGATTTTTCGATACGCCACTGGACAGCATTCTGCGTAACCTGGAAATCCGCAGCCTGCTTTTTGGCGGCGTCAATCTCGATCAGTGCGTACTATCCACGCTGACCGACGCCGCCTGCCTCGGATACGACTGCATCGTCGTGGAAGACTGCTGCGCCACGACATCACCCGATTACTGCCGACAGGCAACTCTTTACAACGTACCCCAATGCTTCGGCTTTGTCACATCTTCCAGGAATATTCAAAGCGGGTTTGAAAGAGAGAGGATAACCGATGATCCAATCGATCGCAACACACCTGTCGGAGTGCCCGGTGTTTAAAATCAGCGAGCGCGACACAAACAAATTCGTCGTGCTCGCCGACTCGCGGGAACAACCTCTGCCATTCGTTCTTGTCGTGGAAATCTTCGATCCGTACGGAGCAACGCCTCCCAATGTGCACAGCGAGGCATTCGAAAATTTTTACGTTCTGTCCGGACGGGGGCAGGCGGTTGTCGAAGACGGCCGATTCGCCTTGATCCCCGGATCCTGTCTGACTGTTTTGCCGGGGATGTCGCACCAGATCGTCAACACAGAATCCAGCAAACTGTATGTCCTGACGATGATGTCACCTGATGAAGCGTTTTCCGACCTGATCCGGGGCGGCATCCCGGCCACGCTCGACGACGAGGACCGGGCCGTCCTTCTGGAAGAATGAGAATCCCGTCCCCGACGCGCCTCCGGTTCGCACCCTCCCAACTCCCACACAATCCCTTTTGACCGCGGGACTTCCTTTGCCTACAATGAAGTGTGAAAGAATGAGGTTTGCAAGAAAATTTGCAAGCGCTACATAAAAAGCCTGTTCAAAAAGGGGGCAGGTAAAACCGGCGCAGTGCAATGAGACATGGGATCAGATCGCCTGCACAGAGGACTTTATCCCATGTCCCCTAGGGAGCATTTCTGGCGATGACGCGGCAGTGCGCCGGGGAGTTCTGCCCTCTTTTTGAACAACCTCATAAATTGTACGGCCCCGACAAGGAGGTACCACACATGATTTCAGTTGCCATGCTGAGCCGCTGGCACGTCCATGCAAACGATTACGCGAGACAGGCGAATAACCACCCGGACATCCGCATCGCCGCCGTGTGGGATGAGGATGCCGCGCGAGGAGGAGCGTGGGCGCAGGAACTGGGCGTCCCGTTCTATCCGGATCTCGCCGCGCTTTTGGCCAACCGCGAGATTGACGGCGTCATCGTCGATACGCCGACGAACAGGCACCATGACGTTATCGTTCAGGCCGCGAAAAGCGGGAAGCATATCTTCACGGAGAAAGTGCTCGGCCTGTCCGTCCGGGAGTGCGACGACATCTTTGCCGCCGTCGACGCGTCCGGCGTCCAGTTGATGCTCTCGCTGCCGCGCCTCACGCACTCCACTTATCTGTACGCGCAGCAGACCGTCGACAGCGGCGCGCTCGGACAGGTTACGATGATCCGCTGCCGGCTGGCGCACAATGGAGCCGTGCCGAGCGAAAACCGGCCACACGGCTGGCTGCCCGCCCACTTCTTCGATCCCGCGTTGTGCGGCGGCGGTTCCCTGATCGACCTCGGCGCCCACCCAATCTACCTGACGAACCGCCTGGGCGGCGCCGCGAGTGCAGTCACCGCACGCATGACGAGTATTTTCGACCATGCCGTTGACGACAACTCCGCAGTGATCGTCGAGTACACGTCCGGCGCACTGGGTGTGATCGAAACCGGTTTTGCTTCAGGCGGAAGCCCGTTTCAACTCCAGGTCTACGGTACAAAAGGCATGTTCGAGGTGGAGAACGACAGCGTTCGCGTGAAGGTGGGCGATGCGTGGGAAACGCCCGAACTGCCCGCCCCCATTGCCTCGCCGCTTGAGCAGTGGGTGCAGGCCATCGAGCGCGGCGCAGCGCCGACGATTGGAAGGACGGACATGCGCAGGCTGACAGAGATCAATCAGGCCGCAGCCCAGTCGCACGCCGAGGGCCGCCGCGTGGTGCTCGGCTAAAAGCGCCGGTCACCGCTGCGGCATCAGTAAAAAAGCGCAGGTCCTTGCCGCGGCATCAGTACATCATGCGTTCGTCCAGATAAAACTTGAATTCCAGAAGGTTGTTGGACGGATCGATCAGGAAAAACGTCTCGTGCTCCTCGATCCGTCCTTCAAACCGTCGCATCGGTTCGTGAAAAAACGGAAGCCCCCTCTGCCGCGCCAGCTTGAGCAGGTTGTCAAATTCCCGCCGGTCCCGGAATGTCACGCCAAAGTGGCGCGGATACATGGCCGGGTCGCGGTCGATCTTTTCCGGCGCAAGGTGGCAGACCACCTGGTCGCCGAAGAAGTCGAGCGTGATCCGGTCCGGGTAGCGGCGCGCCAGTTTGCAGCCCAGCTTTGCCACGTAGAATTCCTGCGCCTCGTCGAGATCCTTGCAGGGAATGGCGAGGTGAAACAGA
>JAKACR010000058.1 GCA_021821225.1 Bacillota bacterium
CCCGTGAAACGCTGACCTCCGGTCGAAAGCGCGCGCCCTCCCTGCGCAAGCACAAGCGCGGCCAACCCATAGTCCTGCGTGATGACCGCATCGCCCGGACGCATGCGGGCAAGAATCGCCAGATCGGTGGCCTGCGGCGCCGCGTCAACCGTCATGTGGTGCTCCCCGTCCAACTCGTGCCGCCATGTGCTGACAGTGGTCACGGGAAAACCGCGTTTTTTGCACATGCGGCGAATGATTCCGAGTACAGTCCGTGGACAGGCGTCCGCATCCACCCATACCCGGAAAACATCAGCAGCGATACCCATTCCCCCTTTCGCCCGTACTGCGGCCGCCCGCACAACCTCCCGCTCAAACGGCCGGCGACTCTCTTCTTAGCACCACCGTCTGTCTTGAAAATGAGGGGCAGGTGCTAGCCGCTCGTATCCCTTTGCTCCTGCTCGGACACCGCTATCGCTAAACTCGCGACGAGCAAAGGGATACGGGCGACCCAGCGAACCTGTCCGTGGCGCGGAACTCGCCGGGCACAGGGCATGGCACCGGCCCAGCAATCCTTGCCCATGGTCCCTGTCTTATGATACTCACCCAACACGCCTTAAGCCAAGCGGATCCAATGCGCAAAATGTCCATATCGAAATTCGACATGATTCGTGTTATTATACGTTCTGGTATATTCGCAACATCCACTATAAGATCGAAAGTGATGATAGATTTTTATGAAACTATTTGCCGAAAAACTGCTTGTCAAGATATTCTCGGTCATCATGATTGCCGTACTCGCCATCGTGGGCGTGATCGCCATCAACACCACCCTGTCCCGCCGCGTCGTATCGAACATCTCGACGCTGGCCAACCTCGACGTTCTCATCAGCCGCTACGCGTATGACGCCAATGCCGCGTTTCTCAGCATGGACGATCAGTCCAACATGTGGGTTGGGCTGTACCATTTTCACGACCCTGCCCTGTCCGCCGCAACCCTGCGCCAGATCCTGGCGGCGCAAAGCGCGCTGAACACCGCGCTTGCGCGTCTCACGCCCCTGCTTGCCGGACGTCCGCAATCCGCACTGCTCACGCAGGCCAAAGCGAACGCGCGCACCTACGAGGGCTACTGGCAGCAGGTGCGCCGCGATAACTTCACCAACCACAAAAAAGCCGAGCAGATCATGTTTCTGTCCAATACCGCCGCCTCCAACTCCCTGACGGCCGACCTCACACACATCGCCGTCTTCGGCAAAATGTTGATTGCACAGCGCGTCGGGCAGTCGATCGGCCTCGCGCATTTCATGGAAATCATCGAACTAGTCGGCGGCGCCATTGTGATCTTGTTCAGCGGCCTGGTGCTGTGGATGCTGCACCGGATCCTCTCGCCGATTTCCGTCATCGCGAACCACGCACAACAAATCGCGGCAGGAAACCTGTCGGTCGCAACGGTCGATATCACGAGCCGGGACGAGATCGGCGTACTGGCGAAGACGTTCAACACAATGGCGTCCAATCTGCGCGATGTCATCCTTGAGGTGAAGCGCGCCGCAACACAGGTTGCCGAGACGGCAACCCAGTTGCGCGACGGCGCCAAACAGACGAGCGACGCCACGGAACAGATCGCCGGAGCCATGGAGGAGATGGCGGCCGGCGCACAGCAGCAGTCCTCATCGACCGAGGCGGTGCGCAATACGGTGAACGATATTTCGGAAACCGCCGAGCGCATGGCGAAAAGCACGGCAGCATCCGCCGCCGCCGCAAAAGAGACGGCCGGACTCGCCATGGAAGGGGATGCGGTCATCCGGCGTGTGGTCGATCAGATGACCTCCATCCAATCCACTGTATCCGGGCTTGCCACAAGCATGCAGAGCCTGACTGAGCGCTCCTCGCAGATTGGAGAGGTAGTGCAGGTCATCGGGGACATCGCCTCGCAGACCCAACTGCTGGCGCTGAACGCCGCCATTGAAGCGGCGCGCGCCGGCGAGCACGGGTATGGCTTCACCGTCGTCGCCTCCGAAGTAAAAAAACTGGCTGAGGGAACCGCCCGCTCCGCACAGGAAATTGCGGCCATGGTGCAGGGAGTGCGCTCGGATACGGAGAAATCGGGCGAACTCACCCGGTCGGTCGTCCACGAGGTGGCATCCGGCATCGCCGCGTCGGAGTCAGCGGGCCGTTCGTTCGCAACCATCGAACAGTCCGCCAACGCAGCCGCAAGACAGATCCAACAGAATTCAACCGCGGCAGAGACCATGGCCAGCGAGGCAAAGACGGCGCGCGCCGCCATCGCGGAGGTGTCTGGCGTCGCCATGAGCACAGCGGCCAGTACAGAGGAAGTATCCGCCGCAGCGCAGGAACAACTGGCGTCCATGGAGGAAATGCGCGCGTCTGCATCGTCGCTCGCGCACACCGCGGACGACTTGCAGACGCGCATCGCTCATTTTCAGTTGTGAGGAGCGGTTGTGAGGCGCGCGACTACGCCTTGAGGGCTACGCCTTGAGCACCTCTTCGATGGCGGACAGCACATCGTCGCTCAATTGGACACCGGACGCCTTCGCATTCTCAACCACCTGCTCCGGACGCGACGCCCCGATAAGCGCAGCGCTGACGCCGGGCACGCGCAATATCCAGGCAAGCGCAAGCTGCGCCACCGTCAAGTCGCTCTCCGCCGCTATGCGCTGCAGTTGCACGACTTTGGCCAGCACGCTGTCCGTCAGTTGCCGCTCGATGAACTGCTTGACAGACTCCGTGACCGCCCGCGACCCTTCCGGCAGAGGCTGCCCTTTTTTGTACTTGCCGGTCAGGATACCCTGCGCCAAGGGAGAAAAGACGACCTGACCGATGCCGGCCTCCTCGCAAATCGGCACGACGGCCGGTTCGATGTAGCGGTTCAACATGTTGTAAACCGGCTGGCTGGCGACAAGTTTGTGCAGACCGAGCTCGCGCTGCAGGCGAACGCCCGCGGCAATTTTGTCCGCCGGCCACTCGCTGATCCCGCCGTACAGCACCTTGCCCTGGCTGATCAGATCATCGACGGCGCGCAGCGTCTCCTCCATATCCGTGGCGGGATCGTAGCGGTGGCAATAAAAGATGTCCACATAGTCCACACCCAAGGCGCGCAGGCTCTTTTCCACTTCGCCAAAAATGTGCTTGCGGCTCAGGCCGCGGTCGTTCACACCTTTGCCCACGGGCCAGAACGCCTTGGTGGTCAGGATGTAGCTCTCGCGCGGGAACTCTCTGAGCGTCTCTCCCAACACCTGTTCCGCCGCATGCGGCGCGGATCCGTAGACGTTCGCGCAGTCGAAGTGATTGATACCGAGTTCATACGCCTGTCTGACACACGCCGCCGCCTGCTCTCGTTCCGTCACCGTGCCGTACGTGAGCCAACTGCCGAGCGCAATTTCCGATGTCTTGACGCCACTCTTGCCCAGTCTGCGATACTCCACGAAAACGCCTCCTCTTATGTGATCCCGTATAAGAGGTTGTTCAAAAAGCGGGCAGAGATCCCCGGCGCATTGCATTGCATGGGTCTTACCTGCCCTCTTTTTGAACACGCTCTATAAGTCGGTCACCACGCATACGCTTCCGGCGCGGCGCCTCCCGGTCCAGGGAATATGGTGTCCAACCGGGAGAGAACATCGCGGTTCAATTCCACTTCCACCGCGCGCAGCGAGCTGTGCAGTTGCTCAATCGTGCGCGGTCCGATGATCGGAGCGGTGATGGCGGGATTGGCGAGCATCCACGCCAGCGCGACGACATCCTCCCGTTCACCGATCTCACGACACAAGGCCGCGAACGCCTCTAGCTGCGCGCGAATCTCCTGCGCCCGCTCCTTCTGTCCGGCCGAACGCGTTCCGGGTTGCGCCGTGAGCGCATTCCCGCCCAGCAGGCCGCCCGCCAGCGGACTCCACGGTATGACGCCGATCCCCAGATCCAGCGCCGCGGGCAACACTTCGAGTTCCGGCGTGCGGCAGAGCAGGCTGTATTTGTGCTGCTCGGACACCAAGCCAAAAAAACGGTGTTCCTTCGCAGCCGACTGCGCTTTCACAAGGTGCCAGCCGGCGAAGTTGCTGGCGCCGACGTAGACGATTTTTCCCTGGTTCACGAGAATGGAGAATGCTTCCCACAGTTCCTCCCAACTCGTACGCCGATCTACATGGTGCATCTGGTACAATTCAACGCGGTCTGTCTGCAGGCGCTTCAGAGACGCCTCCAAATGCCGGCGCACCTTGAAGCCGGACAATCCCCGCACATTATTCGGCCCGTCGTTTGGATCCATGCCTTCCCCAAACACCTTGGTGGCGAGCACCACCCGCTCACGCCGTCCACCGCCCTGGGCGAACCAGCGACCGATGATCTCCTCTGTCCAGCCCCGCCTGTCACGGCCGCCGTAGACGTTGGCCGTGTCAAAGAAGTTGATCCCCGCGTCAAGCGCGGCGTCCATGATGCGGAAAGCCTCCCGCTCTTCTGTGTTCGGCCCGAAATTCATGGTGCCAAGGCACAGACGGCTGACGTTCATCCCCGTGCGTCCAAGATATGTATGCTGCATGACAGCCACCTCCGCTTGTTCACGTTTTCACTTCCCCGACGGCAATCCCGCCGGCATCAGTATAGACCAGTCCGTTCATAAGATAAAGAAGTTACATGGGACACTTATGCTACACAAATGATCATTACTATATAAAATGAAAGCGCTCAGGTATTTGTAATTTTATACCTTAAAAACAAAAAACAGGATAGGAGTGTGTCGCATATCCGATGGGAGATGAAAACTGCTTGCAACCGAGGACATCGCAAGGGTGGCGGCGCCGTGTTCTATGGTGAACTCACTGGACTCGCGTGAGACCGTCGACGATCTTCAGAGCCACTTTTCCGTCCGCGGCGCCCAGACCGCTTACCGAGAGCGCAAAAGTCGTCCCATAGGAATCAAATGCGATGGTTGCCCTGTCGGTTGTTTGGTTGAGTACACCTGGACCAAATTTCGTGCGGACTGTCAAACCACGCCGCGTTATATGCCGCCCGCCGGAACCCTCAAGCATGAAACCGGCCGAACTGCCTTTCCGGCGCGCCTTCAACCAGTAACGATGGAGGGCGCCGCTCCCTTGGAAATCAACCGGCCAGAATGATGCGAACGGCTTAGGCAACACTGCGGGCAAAAGAACCACCCTGTGACCGTTGCCGTAGATCGTATGGAGCCGAGTGCAAATCCCATCCACGGATGGCAGACCAACATCGGAAACAACAGCAGGCGCGGGCTGCGCCGGCAAGTGAGGCGTTTTCGGCGAGGGAGAAAGGGCGGGTACAGACTCAACCCCCTTGTTGCCAGTCAGATGCTCGATCTGGTACCGATAACCCCAAGCTTCTCCCCTTTCCTGTCGCGACGCCATTTGCAGGTCTGATCCCGGAATGGGCCGCATGGTCAGGCGGTCGTGGCCAAATGTGATTTGCAAGCGGCTGGGCAATCTCGCAATGACAAGACTGCGGGCGATTTCTACAGCAGTCCTGTCATTGAAATGGGGCCAGTGCAACATGACCAGATATCCGTGATCTTCAAAGCTGACGGTGGTCCAATTTCCCATGGTGCCATAAGACACATACCAGCTCACGCGGGCGGTGATTCCATGACCGATGGATACAGGCAGTCCAAACAAGGCAACCGGCTTTTCCAGCTTGATGACCATGATGCCAAATGGAGAGGTCACCCGTCCGTCCGTCGACTGTGTATACGGCGAGGATAAAGTTAAAGGAACGGTCGTATGTGCCGGAGGAGGCGGATTTTTGCTGCCGATTGCCTGTCCCACGAGCGGGATGGCGCCTTCTTCGCCGACATTCCCGACACCGATCGCATAACCGGCGGAGTGGGCGATGCCGGAAATAGCGGATGCGAGCCGACTTGTCAGCAGAGTGATGTGGATCGGCGGCATTCCGTTGTATAAAGCTGGATTGAATGTGTAGCTGTACGGACCCTTATAGGGAAGCCACACGGGCAAAATCACCGGAAGTCCATAGCGTTTCAATGTCGGAACCGCCCACCAGAAATCTGGATTGGGCACCCCGACAGGCAGTCCGGGCGTGGTCGCTTTCGCAGTCCGTCGCCCGCTCTGGCGCGCATGCGCCACAGAGGAAGCAGAACGATTCGCAGCGCCGACGCCATAGATAAGAAATCCTCCGAGGACAACGCAAACCCAGAGACAGCACAGCGAGCGCAAACGGTTCACCTTCATCGCATCCGACACATCCCTTGCGTATTTCCTATATTGACGATGAAAACGGCGCACGGGTTACACCCATGCGCCGGACAGTTTCCCCCAATTCCCCCAGAGGAACAGTGATAAAGTTCGCTCTGCCGCCAATCGCCTCGCGAAGTTGGGTTGATCGCTGCTCTCGTAACCTGGGCATTCCGCAAATCGTCAATGATAGAGGTTATTGAATCGGAGGGGTTCCTTTGCCATCCCGGTCCATTCATTTGCCCGGCTTCTGGTTGACGGCACTGACGCTCATCAGTTGCGGCGGGACATGCACCGCCGTCCCCGCCTTTCCCGCCCCTGCCGCCCGCGCGGTCGCGCGGCCGGCCGGAGACGTCCCGCTCCTTGTGGAGGCGGTGTCGCTGCAGCCTTCGGGTATCCTGATCACCGTCTGGCCAAGGAGCGGCAGGCTTTCGTCCATAGTCAGCCGTCCGCGCATCATCCCGGCGGAGGGACATCAAATGCCTCAGTTGACGTTCACCCTGGCCCGCGTCTCTCCCGGGCCACACATCGACCTCGGCCGCCGGTTACAAGTGTGGAATCAGACGCTGTCCACCCTGGAGGTGCGCCGGGCCAAGAACGGGTTGACCGTCGACGTTTCCTTCGAAGGGCAACTCCAACACTTGTGAATGGGCACTGCGGACGGACGCTATCTCGGCATCTCCCTGACGCGCGAACCGGGTCCTCTCCCGCCGGTGAACGGCCACGCGGCCGTGCCGGCCTGGTTTCTGCGCGACCTTCTTGTGGCCGGTTCGCGACAGTACGCGCCCACCCGCATGGCGAACTACGGACAACTGCTTCCGTTTCAGTCGAGCGGCCGGCGCGCTATGCTCATGGCTACTTATCGCGGCTCACAGGAGGTGCTCGGGTACGGCAGTTATTTCGGAGCGATTCGAATGGACGACCTGTACAGAATACTGGATGTGCGAAGAATCGCGGCGCCGCCGCCCATGCGGAAGGGGAACATCCGGGAACGGACCGGCGGACGCTCCGTCCTTGTGCCCGCCGTCATCCAGGGCATGCGGAACCCTTGGGGCGTCGGTTTCGCGCGCAACCAGGTCATCTTGACATCGGATGAAGGCGGCTATCTGGCGTATTCCGTGTACAATGTGCCGGGCATACGGATTCCGCCGGCCCATGGGGGCCGATCGTGACGCTCACCTTCACGGCGACGCGCGATTCCCAGGCGATTCGATAGCTGCCGTGCGGGGTCGCAAAGACAAATCCGCCCTTGACCGGGGTGAGATACGACGGGACGGAGGAACTGGCGGCCGTCCAAACGTCGCCCGCCCTGACGAGAGCCGCGACGTGCGCTCCCGAAGCCGTCATATCCCCGATGAACCCGCTGGCGCCGCGGGGCAGCACAGCCAGCGGTTCGGCGCCGTCGCGCGAGGACACCGCTGCGCCGGTCCACGTTGCGGCGCAGCCAGCCAGGACGACTGTGGGCGGGGTGAATGCCACGATACAGGATGCGAGTGCGAGACTTGCGGGCAAGCCGGGGAAAAGCCACCGCCTGAAAGGCTTCCTTCGTGAAAAGACGGTCGCAAAAATGGGCATCGACATCGCAGGCACATCCCATCCGTTGTTTTCCAGATCCAATCACTGCGCCGGAAGCCACGTCCACACATGGCCGCCGTCCGTGGTCCGCAATATTCCACTCCCCGTCAGCATGTAGCCCAGGGTGGGCGTGAGAAAATCCAGCGCAGGTTGTCCGCCCCCCGTCGTCGGCGCCAGAACGAGGGCTGACGGCGCCGGGCCGAAGGACTCCCGCACCCAGGTGCGTCCGCCGTCTGTCGTGCGCAGAATATACGCATGGAGCATCAGCCCGGACACGGCCGACAGTTCGAGATAGCCGACCTTTTGCGAGGCGAAGTCCATGCTGTCCAGTTGCAGGAACGTGTTGTCGAGGCTCCACACCGTCTCCCATCTCCGGCCGCCGTCGTGCGTATCCTGCAGCGTCCAGTTATTGCCCGGCGGCCTCTTCGCGGGCTTTTTCCCCCGGAGCGCGTCCTCCTTCGCTACGGCTTCATCAACCAACCGGAATCCCGTCCGTGGACCGACAAAACTGTATGTGTCGTACTCCAGCCCCGGATCCCGTGTCAACGAACGGGTCCTCCAGGTGCGCCCGCCGTTCTGGGTCCACTGAACCATCACCGTGCTGTCCACCTGCCTGCGCGCGCCCTGCGGAGCTTTCGCAGAACTGTTGGATAGAGTGGGCGCCTGGGCAAACCACGTGATGACGCGCACGCCCTGGTTCACGCTGAAAAATCGCATATAGGCCACACCCGGACCCGTCGAAGCCGGTGTGGGAGCGGGACCGGACGGAACCGTCCGCCATCGGCGTCCGCCGTCCGCCGTGCGCATCAGTGTCCCGATCCCGGCGCCGCGGGTCTGCGCGTATCCGATCGCCGGAGTGGGAAATGTGAGAGTGCCGGGCACGGTGTCCCAGTAGCCGGGGTTCGTTCCGAGCCTGTGCCATGAACGCCCACCGTCAAGGGTTTGCCACTGCGCGCCCGGCGAGAACACGCTACCCTGCCCAAATCCGGCCTGCCGGGAGGCAAAGGAGATGGCGGCCGTCGGCTGCGCGCCCGGCAACACCTGCGTCCAGGTTCGTCCGCCGTCTGTCGTGCGCACCAGCGCGCTGTCCATGCCGCCGTTTTGCGAGACCAGCGCGTAACCGACACGTCGCGACACGAGAGACGTATCCAGCGCATTCATTGCGCCGTACGGCGTCCGCCCTCCCAGCAGACAGGCCACCCGCTTTCCTCCGTCGGTCGTCACCCCGAGTCCGCCCGTATTCCCGTTCGCCTGTCCCGCCACGGGCAGCCAGCCAAACCCGGGGGTGATAAAATCCGGCGTCCCCGCGTTCACGCTGGGCGCGAACGAGAACGCGCCGGGTTCCTGGTGAAAGTGCACGCCGCCGTCCGTGGTGCAATAGAGCGACATGCTCATAGTGGACAGGTTCTGCAAGACAAACCAGCCGTCGCGGGGATTGAGAAAGAAGACGTTCGACGGCGTGGACTGGCCGGTCCCGCGGTACAGGGGACGCCAATGACGGCCGCCGTCGGCCGTCTTCAGCAGCTCGCCCGCTCCGGAACCGGCCGACGAAGAGGGACCGAAGGCGGTGACGTATCCCGTTTGCGCATTCGGGAAACTCATGGATTGCAGCATCCAACTCCCGCCCATGACGGGTATGCGCCTCCACGTCCGTCCCCCGTTGTCTGTTGAAAGGAGATCGTAGTTCACCAGAGCAAAGCCGGTGTGCGGACTGACGAAATGCACCGTTGTCGCTCCGTACAGGCCCATGTACACGTCCGGGCCGCGCGCTTGCCAGACGGCGCGCCACGCGACGCCTCCGTCGGTCGTGCGCAGAATGGCGTTCCGCACGATGCGCGCTCCCTTCGCCCGGGGTGAACCGAGTGCGAAATAATCTTCGCTCCCGACGTTTGTCGCGGCGGCGAAACCGTCCTGCCGGTTGATAAAGTCGAGACTCGTCAGGGTCCAGCCGCCGGTCCTGTGGTACGCCCATGTCGCGCCGGCGTTCCGGGTGCTCCAGATACCGGCGCCCGCGACCCAGCCCGTCCTGGCGGACAGAAAGTCGACCGCATCATAGCCCTGCTGAGTCGGCATGCCGGTCACGCGGCTCGCGACGGTTTTCGCGATCACCAGTCCCGCCGCGTCTGGCGCATACGTGGTCCACGGCGCACCTTGGGCGACAGCCGCGACCAGGGCGATGATCATGAGAAGGCGGGTGCGCATGACTCTCCCCCCTGTGCGTCGAATACAATCTATCGCATTAGACGCAGCAACAGCCCTCGAAGTTTCACGCGTCCCTCCATGGCGCGATCAGAAATTGAAAGCCTGCGCAAAATTGAGGGAATGGGCCTAACCCCGTGGGCTTCCTTTAGCTTCGCTGGACGGATCGTTGACGATGCCGCGCCAGGTGCGTCCAAAGTCAGAGGAGTACAGCAATCCGTTGACCGTCGACCACCAGACGGTGTGGCCGGCCGCGCTCATCACCGTGTAGGGATAGTTGGCGACATACTGCGAAAGAGCAAGCGGCATCGCCGGCGCGTATTCACGCCATGTATCCCCGCCGTTGACGGAGGACACAGAGATGACACTGGGATACTCCGTATACGGATGTTGGGCGACCACAGCCAGCACGGAGCGTGGAGACGCCGCCAGCGCCAAAGCATACGTGGCGCCGTTGAAGCCGTAATCCAGACGGAATACACCCTTGCCGTTCACCGTCCTGATCCCGTACAGATCGGTATAATTCCCCTCGGTGACAAGCGCATAACCCTGGTCAGGCGCAGCAAACTGCACCGTGGATGTACCGCCGCCCTTCAGAGCCAGAGTAGCATAGGGCGTCCATGCGCGTCCCCAGTTATTAGAACGCAGGATGACAATCAACGGAAAATTTTCAACTTCTGCAATGGCCTGTCCGTTTGGCCAGAAGCGGAGGTAATTGCCGTTTAACGTCATTTTTTTATTGGGCATGGCAAAACGGCTGACGACCTTTGTCCACGAGACCCCAGCGTTGTCCGTCCGAAAGAGCGTCGGTTGGGCGCCGGGACGATAGGAATCGGCGGGCATGACAAGATCAAAGCCGATGGTGGGCGTCGCAAACGCCATGCCATTGATGCCGTTCTGCGCAGGAGTCGGAAGGGTTCCACTCTGCGTCCAGGTCGCGCCGCTGTTGTTGGTGCGCAGCAAGACATTGGGATCGGACAGTGAACCCACGCCAAAACCCGTTTTGTCGTTGACAAACTGGATCTGCGCCAGGGGATAGGGCGTCGGCAGCACTTGAGCAAAGCTACGCCCGCCATTTGTCGTATGAAGCAGGTAGCTTGCGGCGTTCCCTTGAAACTGTCCAATGGCCCAGCCGTCGTTCGACGAGACGAGATTGACACTCCCAATGTTCCAGTTGTTGTTGCTCACAGTGTGGAATGTGCGTCCGCCGTTGTTTGTGATGGCGATCAGTCCCGGAAAAGGAGCGGCTCCCGAACTGACGGGCACCCAGCCGACTGTAGGCGAGATGAACTGAATCGGTCTCGGCATAAAACGTGATTCAAAGAGTCGAGGTTGCTCTGTCGCCCAATGTTTCCCTCCATCGGTCGTGTGAACGAGCACGCTATCCATATTGTCCGTCCGTTGATAGAAAAACCAGCCGTCGCGGGCGTTTGCGAATGATAGGCTGACAGACTGAAAGATGGGGTAAGCGGAGGTTTTCTTATACTGCAGAGTCCAGGTCCGGCCGCCATTTGTCGAGGCACACACTTCAAGAGCGGTCGGCGTTGCGCCCGTCTTGGCCGACTTTGGTCCCGGCACCGTACCGATGACCCAGCCCCTGTCCTTGCTCGTGAATGTCATGCCTTGCATCACAAAGTTGCTCTGCGGGGCGGCTAGCCGGACCCAGCGAACCCCTCCGTCGGATGTGGAAAAGAGGGAGGAGCCCAGTTGCGCGAACCCATGGACAGCGTCGGGAAATGACAGGGTGTTTGACGGTGCAAATAAGCCGGGTGTCTGGGACGCTTTTATGGACACCGTCCATGTCAACCCGCCGTCTTTCGTATGCAGCAATTCATCCGTTTTATAGTTCCCGGTCCGGGGGTCAAAATTCACCTGGGCAATCGCGAACCCGACCAGGGGAGTGGTGAAGTGCAGGGCGAGTATATTGGCCGGAGCCGACGATTTCACCCACGACTCGCCTCCGTCCGTCGTGCGCCAGATCCTGTTTCCGATGTCTTTTCCCTGCGGCGACATGACGGCGCCTGTCACCCATCCGTCGCGCTCGTTGAGAAAATCGACAGCTCCAAACGATATGTTGCGCGGAGGCGTGTTGGCGGGAAGCAAGGGCAGACGCGCGTAGGATGCGCTTGCGCCGCGCAGTGACGTTGTCCGGTTTTTGCCCGTTGCCGATTGCGGCGCAGACGAAGTGGTCAGTGGAGCGCAACCGGAGAGCGCGTAAGAAATAACGATCACCATCGGCAGCATGATCCAGTTGATCCTTCTGTGATTCACGCTCATA
>JAKACR010000059.1 GCA_021821225.1 Bacillota bacterium
GCCTGCTTGCGGTCGGTGTGCGGCCTATCAGCAATCTGGTCGACATCACGAATTACGTGATGTACGAGTGGGGGCAGCCGCTGCACGCGTTTGACTACGACGCGATCGCGGACGGACAGATCATCGTGCGGCAGGCGAAGGCGGGGGAGCAACTGGTCACGCTCGACAGCCAGACGCGCACACTGTGGGAGGATGTGACGCTGATCGCCGACGGACAAAAGGCGCTGGGCCTGGCGGGCGTGATGGGCGGGAAAGACAGCGAAGTGCGCGGGACGACACGCGCGGTGGTCATCGAGTCGGCGCGGTTTGACTCGCTCCAGACGCGGCGGACGGGCAAGGCGCTGCAATTGCGTTCGGAAGCGGAACAGCGTTTTGAACGCGGAGTGGATCCGGTTGTCGTGCAACGCGCGCTCTCTCGCGCCGCCGCGCTGATGGAGCGGTATGCGGGCGGCCGGGCAGGGGGACAGACGGCGGCCGGGACACTGCCGACAGAAGGGGAGACCATGACGGAGATCACGGTGGAGCCTTCACGCATCGGTGCGTTGCTCGGCTATGAGGTTGCACCGACGGAACTGATCCAGGTCTGTGAACGGCTCGGTTTTGCGGCGAGGACGGTCGATTCCCGTTCGGTCCGCGTGTCGGTGCCTTCGCGCAGGCCGGACGTGCTGGCAGAGGAGGATGTTGCGGAAGAATTCGCGCGCCTGGCGGGCTATGACCGCATCCCGGCCACGCTGATGGAGGGGGTCATGTCATCCGGCAGGCTGACAGGGCGCCAGCAGTTGCAGCGCAGTCTGCGCCGCTATCTGCTGGATCGCGGCTTGCAGGAGGTCTGGACGTATGCGCTGACTTCGGAGGAACAGATAGAAAAGGCGGGCATCGACGGAGCGCATGATTTGCGCAGGGCCGCCGCGCTGAACAATCCCCTGTCGGAAGAACGCAGCGTGCTGCGCACGTCGCTGCTTCCGTCTTTGCTGGAAGTGGCCCAGTACAACACGAACCGCCGCATGGCGGACATTCGCATCTTCGAACTCGGCGCCGTATTTTATCCACATAGCCTTCCCCTGCGGGAGCAGCCGGCTGAAAAGCGCTTTCTGGCAGGACTGCTGGCCGGTCGCGCCGAACCTGTGACGCCGCACGGAACGGCGCGTGCGTTTGATTTTTTCGATGTGAAAGGCATCGTGGAGAGCGTTCTTGATTTCGTGGGCGCGGATCCCCTTGCACTGAAGATCGTGCCCGACCGCTCGCCGTACCTGCACGCAGGCCAAGCCGCACGCCTGGTCGCCGGCGACCGGCCGGTCGCCCTGTTTGGCCGTCTCCGGCCTGTCGTGGCGGAACGGTTCGATCTGCGGGACGTGTATTATTTTGAAATTGATTTTGAGGCGCTGGCGGCGCTTTCGCGCACATTGCTGCACGTCGTGAGACTGCCGCGGCACCCGGCGAGCGAGCGTGATCTGGCGTTTGTCGTCGCGCGCGATATCGCGGCGGAGCCGTTGCTGGCTGCCGTGCGCCGTGCGGCGGGACCGCTCCTGGCGGATGTGCGGGTGTTTGACGTCTTTGCGGGCGCGGCGCTCGGGGACGGGTACAAGAGCATCGCGTTGCATCTGGTGTTACAATCTGCGGAGCGCACGCTGACGGAAGAGGATGTAAGGGATGTGTTGAACGCCGTGGTCGAAGGCGCCGGGCGTGAAGTGGGGGCACAATTGCGCGCGCAGTAGTCCGTGCAGGATTTTTGACCGGCCGTCGCGAAGAAGTAGTCAAGAAGTGAAACAGCGGTGAAGTGGTGGAGAAAACTTTTTTCGGACAACCTCTGATCGTATCGGTGGTGGAGCGGGTGAGCGATGAGCAGTTCCGCGTCAAGGTGGATATTTTTGGACGGCAGTACACGTTGCGCGGATCCGGCTCACCGGATCGGCTCACTCGCATTGCGAAGCTTGTGGACGGCAAGATGAACGAGTTGTTCGCACAGAACGGCCGCCTGGATGTTCATACGCTGGCCATCCTGGCGGCGCTTAATTTTGCCGAGGAGTACCATTCGCTCGCGGAAGAGTACGACGCGCTGCTGCGCGCGCTGGAAGCGGACTCGGACGGGAAGCAGTGAGCGCGTGTCCCGTATGGGTCGGGGGGACATGGGATAAACCCAATTCCGAGCAGACTTCTCGATCACTGCGGCATGGCGGAGATGGGACGGTGTGGCGGATGGATATTGCGGATTATATTATATTGGCCATCCTCGTATTCAGCGCTTTTGACGGCTATCGCACAGGTTTTGTGGCGCAACTCGTCCGCCTGTTCGGCACGATGCTCGCGTTTGTTGTGGCATGGCAATTTCATGGGTTGTTGACGCCCGCCATCGCGGGGTTTGTTCGGCGTGCGCTGACAACCGGCGTGCACAAGGCGCAAAATGCGCCGCTGCTCGGCCTGTTCGGCGGAACCTCGACCGTGGCGGGGGCGGCCTCGGCAATTGCCGGAGTGGTTGCGTTTGCGATCGTGTTTTACGTTTCCCTGATCCTGATTCGCTATGCGGGTCATTTATTGAATGCGGTCATGTCTCTCCCTGTGCTGTCGCTGGTCAATCGCTTGGCGGGGCTGGTCGCCGGAGTGGGCGTCGCCTTTTTGTTAATCGCTGTTTTGATCAACGTTTCGCTGTTCCTTCCCTATCCATCAGTGCGGCAACAGGTTCACCAGTCGGCCCTCGCCCCGATCTTCCAGATCCCTGTGCGACAATTGCAAAAATTGGAGGGCAATCTGCCGCGCGTGGCGATCCACGGTGGAAACGGCGCCTAGGTGGCATGGGATAAAGTCCGCTTGTGGTCGGCAGGGGTGTTTGCAGGATAACGGACGCCTGCCGCGAACTGGCCTGAAACGCCGTCGCGGCAGGTGTGGTAGTCCTGTGTCAGTCGCGCGTGCCGGAGCGCATGGTCGTCGGCACGAACAGATCGATAATGCCAATGACAAGCGATGCGAGGAGTGCGCCAAGTACGGTCACCCGCATGCCGGGGACGACCGCCTGCGCGGCGAAAATCACGACCGCGGCCACGATGAAACCCACCAGACCGCGCGAGTACGGGGACACCCTGGTCCCAAAGATTTGTTCGACCACCCAACCGAGCGCCGCGATCACGATCGCGGCCAGGATGGCCGTCCAGAATCCGGCGACATAAAAACCGGGAACCACCAGTCCCACAAACATCAAGACAAGGGCGGATACGACAAAGCGCACGACTGCTCCCAACATGTGTGGCACACCTCCATTATACTGGCGCATGTCGGGCCATGCGCCGGCGGATACTGTATTGCGCCGCCATACCGCAGGTGCTTTGGCGGGGATTTAAGCGATAGTGTTTCCATTTGCGGCGAGAATATTGCTGTGAGGCTTTGGCATTCTTGAGGCTGTGTGCCTTAGAAGCGGGTGGTCCAGGTGAATGAGCGCGTACTGGCACTGCTGGAATTCGACAAGATTGCCGCGCGCGTGCGCGCGGAGTGCATGACGCCGTACGGCCGCGAACTGGCGGAGCGGGCGCACCCGCTTGCGACGCACGACATGGTGCTGCGTGCGCTCGATGAAACAGAAGAGGCCGGTTCCATCCTCCGTCTCAAGGGAAGTCTGCCGTTTGCGCGAACGATGGATATCCGCCCGGTCGTCGGCCGCGCCGCACGCGGAGCCGTCGCGTCCGCGGCAGAACTGCTGGCCGTTGCCGTGACATCTGCAGCGGCGCGGCGCATTTTCCAGGCAGTTGCGGGTGCGGCGGAGCAGGTGGACGCCCCGCGGTTGCAGGAGTATGCCGCGGGGTTGGCGACACCCAAGGACGTGGAGGACGAGGTGTTGTCCTGCCTGGATGAGGACGCGCTGCTGCGCGATCGCGCCAGCCCGGAGCTGTATCGTCTGCGCAAGGCCATAACGGGAGCCGAGGAACGCATAAAAAAAGCCCTTGATGAATTGCTGCGTTCCGCACAGATGCAGCGCAATCTTCAGGATCACATTGTCACTGTGCGCGGTGACCACTACTGCCTCGCGATCAAGGCGGAACACCAAAATCACGTGCGAGGC
This sequence comes from Bacillota bacterium, assembly GCA_021821225.1. Next base: position 4,049 of record JAKACR010000059.1, read on the forward strand.
GTTGTGCATGACGTGTCCGCGTCCGGCCAGACGGTGTTTATCGAGCCAGAGCGCGTGTTGCAGGCCGCCAACGAGAAGCGTCGGCTGCTTGCGGAAGAGGAGCGGGAAAGTGAGCGCATCCTGGCGCATCTGTCGTCGCGGGTTGGCGCGCACGAGGCGCTCTATCAGAGCGCGACGCAGGCTCTGGGCGCGATCGACTATGCGGCGGCAAGAGCGCATCTGGCGCGCCGCACGGGGAGCGTGCGACCCTTGGTGGCGAGGGAACCCCGCTTACACATTCGCGGCGGCCGCCATCCGCTGCTCGATCAGGAAGCCGTCGTGCCGCTCGATGTCAGACTGGGGGGCGACGCCGTTTCCCTCGTCATTACGGGGCCGAATACGGGCGGGAAGACGGTCGTGTTGAAAACGGTGGGGCTGCTGGCGCTCATGGCACTGTGCGGGTTTTTCATCCCGGCCGTGGAAGGCACGGAAATCGGGTTTTTCATGGAAATCTATGCGGACATCGGCGATGAACAGAGCATTGAGCAAAGTCTCTCCACGTTCTCCAGTCACATGACCCACATTGTGGACATCCTGCGCAGTGCGGACAACCACGCACTCGTGCTGCTGGACGAAGTTGGGGCGGGCACCGACCCGACCGAAGGCGCGGCTTTGGCGATGGCCATTCTGGAACGGTTGCGCCAGCTTGGCGCGCATACGCTGGCCACGACGCATTACAGTGAATTGAAGGCGTACGCCTACACGACGCCGGGCGTCACGAACGCGAGCGTCGAATTTGACGCGGCGACCCTCGCGCCGACGTATCGTCTGCTCATGGGTGTGCCGGGCAGATCCAATGCGTTTGCCATCGCGCGCCGGCTCGGGCTGGCGGAGGAGATCATCGACGACGCGGAAAGCAGGCTGTCGACGCACGACATCCGCGTGGAGGATCTCATCTGCCGCCTGCAGGAGAGCGTGTCCGCGGCGCGGACGGAGGAAGAGGCGCTGCGTGAGACGCGGCTTGCGGCGCAGCGCGTCGAGGGTGAATGGCTGGCGCGACAGCGCGCCGAGCGAGAGGAGCGGGATGAGCGCAGGCGGCGCGCGAATGACGAGTTGCGTCGCTATGTGCGGGGCGTGGAGCGGGAAGCGGATGAATTGCTGCGCGAGTTGCGCACCCTGCGCGAGCGCGCGACGCCGGTCAAGGAGCATGAGCTGTCCGATGTCATGCGGCGGCTGCGCGAGCTCGCCCCGGCGCAAATTCTGCATACGCCCGCTTCGCAACGGCGGACGGCGCAGGCCTTCGAACCGGGCGACGAGGTGCGCGTGCTGCCGCTGGCCGGCCAGGTGGGAACGGTCGTGGAGGCGGGGCAGGATGGGACGGACCTGCTGGTCGCGCTTGGCGCCATGAAGATGAAAGTCGGGCGCGACAGTGTGGAATTGTTGCGCAGGGCGCCGAAGAAACCGCAGACATCGGCAATGTTCCAGCGCGTGGCGGATGATGTGAAACCGACTCTTGACATGCGCGGGGCGCGAGTGGAAGAAGCGATTGCGGAAGTGGACCGCTACCTGGACCGCGCGCTCGTGGCAGGGTATCCGATGGTGACCATTATCCACGGCAAAGGCACCGGCGCGTTGCGCAGCGCGCTGGAGACATACCTGCGCGGGCATCCTCACGTGCGGCAGATGCGTCCGGGCGGGGAGCGCGAAGGCGGCAGCGGGGTTACCGTCGTGACGTTGGGGGAGCTGTGATCACCCGGGTCTGACCGCCGGGTTTTGGGAGCAGGGCGATCGCGGGGAGCGCGGAGTCGTCCGTATCTGTCAAGGGAGCTCCGCCGCGCGGATCCGTCTGGTCCGGAATGTATTCTCGCTCATCCTGCGGCGCAAACGGCCGGTCGCGTTCGTCGAGCGGGGCCGGTTGCCTGTCGAGCACGATCTCGCGCCGGATCAGGGATGGCGGCGTCAGTTCGGTGGCGAGCACGCGCCGGCCATTGACGACCGTAGTGAGCGCGATGCGGTGCAGCCGGCAGACGCTGTGCGGTTCAGATCCGTTGACAAACACGTCCCACTCCGTCTCTCCCGCGGCATCGCACAAAGGACCCGCCAGTTCACCGGATTTGGTGCAGATTTTCAGTCGGCGGACGGCGGCCGGCGCACTGAAGCGACCGTCGTTTTTCATGACCGCGGCCTGGAAGATTTCCCGAAACAGGCGCAACGGTCGAGTGCTCTCACGCAGGTGGGAATGGACCGGCAGGGAGTGCGGAATGTCGTATCCCACCCACACGCTCGTGGTCATGCGCGGCGTGAAGCCGACGAACCATGCGTCTTTGTTGTCGTCTGTAGTTCCGGTCTTGCCCGCGAGGTCCATCCGGTTGGCCAGGGGGGCCAGCAGATGTGCCGTACCGTAGGGGCTGGTGATGACGGACTGGAGCATGCGCGTCGTGAGATAGGCGACAGTCGGCGAGAAGACGCGGCGCAGACGGTGTCGCCCTGTATAGATCACCCTGCCGCCGGAATCTTCAATATGGTCGATCAGCGTCGCCGGGGCGTACAGGCCGTCGCCGGGGAGTGCCGCGTACGCCTGCGCGAGTTCCAGCGGGCTCACGCCGCCCCGGATGCCGCCGATGGCCAGACCGAGGCTCTGCGCGTCCTCTTGGCCGATCCCGTCAAGTCCGAGCGACCAGGCGTATTCGGCCGCTGTCCGCGTGCCGAGTTCGCCGAGGACCGTGATGGCCGGACCGTTGAACGATTGCATCAGCGCGTCGCGCACGGTCATCAGTCCGTGGAAGTGTCCGTCCCAGTTTTGCGGGAACCAGTCATGTGACGGCGCATTCGGATTATAATAGTGGCGCGGTTCATCGTCGACAATCGAAGCGGGCATGAGCAATCCTCGCTCCAGCGCGGGCGCGTAGACGATGAGCGGCTTTAAGGTGGACCCGGGCTGTCTTCGCATGACAGTGTGATCCACTTCGTTGCGGCTGAAATTGCGGCCGCCGCCCAGCGCCAGGATGCGCCGCGTCTGGTTGTCCAGCACCACCACAGCGGCTTCCTCGTCTGCGCCGCGCACGATGTGCGGTCCCGAACGGTCTATGTAAACATACGACTCCGGCGGAGCAAAGGAATGCGGATCGGCGAGCAAGGCCGTCACACGAGCCTCCAGACGGGGATCGATCGACGTGTAGATGCGGTAGCCGCCTGTTTGCAGTTCTTCTCTGGCCTGCCACTCCGGTATGTTGAGAGCCCGCGCGATCAAAGCGGGCGCAATGCGGCTCACCGCCTCCGCGATGTATGGCGTGCCGCTCTCATACGGCGCGAGCAAAATGGGACTTGTCGCAAGCTCCGAGAGAACAGGTTCGGCGCGTGCGATGCGGTAGTCCCGCGTGTCGAGCAGACCGATATCCCGCATGCGGGACAGGATCCAGCGCTGGCGCGCAAGCGCGTTTTGCGGATGCCGCCAGGGAGAGAGTGCGGCTGGGTTGTTCGGCAAAGCCGCAAGCAGCGCCGCCTGGGCGGTCGTCAGGGCGTTCGCGTGCACGCCGAACGTGTGCAGGGCCGCGCTTTCTACGCCGTACACCTGTACGCCGCGCATGCGCCCGAAATAGAGGGCGTTCATGTACTCAAGCAGGATCTGGTCCTTTGTCTGTCGCCGTTCCAACAGGATGGCGAGGATCATTTCCTGTATCTTGCGGCGCCATGTCCGCTCCTGGCGCGGGAACATGGCGAGTTTCACCGTCTGTTGCGTGATGGTGGAGGCGCCGCTCCTGATGGCGCGATTCCGGAGATCGCTCCATGCGGAACGCGCGATCGCGGCGGGATCGATGCCGAAATGACGGTAGAAATCCTTGTCCTCCGCCGCGATCAGCGCGTTTGGCGCGTTCTTGCCGGCGTCGGCCAGATGGCTGAGCGGTCTTCTGTCGCCTTCGGACGCGAAACGCCCGATCAGGTTGCCCGCGCCGTCAAACACGAGAGAAGCCGCCGACAGGTTTGTGAATGCCGACAGGTCCAGCGCGGGCAGGCTGCGCGCAAAAGAAGCCAGCGCGCCGAGCGCCCCGCCGAGCGTGAGCGCCAGCATGGTCATGGCGGTTGCGAGCATACAGCCTTTCCGGCGCCGGCGGCGCCTGTCTGCGCGTAACCGCCTGCCGCGCACGGGCGGCGGATGGTCCGGGCTATGCGGTTGCGCGGGTGTGCGGCGCCGTCTCATGGGCTGTGCAACCTCCCACCAGTCTGCCAAAAATAAGGATATCACAGGGTTGATCCCATGTTTTTTTAGTGTTCCGTTTCGTACAGGCCGTATGCCAGACGGGACAATTTGCCAGGAAAACGCGGCTGACTCAATGGCGGCCGATTATCGGACGTTTGGCAATCCCGGACGTTTGACAATGGAGCGATCGACTCGCTACAATAGCGACCAACAGTGGTGTTGAACACCGCCAGTAACCGTCAGCGGGACGGGCAGAGAGCCGGCGCATGGTGCGAGCCGGTCGGCGCGGACGGCGAATGTACACGGTGGGAGCCAAGCGTCGCCAGGGGACATGTGATAAACCAAATTTCGGAAGGCGCACGACGGCACCTATCGTGTTTGAGGTTTCAGTCAAACACGATAGGTAGGATGAAGGCGCCTGCTGTGCGGACTTTATCCCATGTCCCCAGGTTGCCGGCAGGTTGCCGTTATCGACCGCATGAGTGGGCCGCGCGGAGGATGTGGGTACATCCTGACAGCCGGGGCGGCCAATGAGGGTGGTACCGCGAGTGAACCTCGTCCCTTTTGGGGGCGGGGTTTTTCCTTGCGCGGGGAGACGTCCGGCAGCGCGCGAAGACGGGAGGAGTGACAATGGAAGGAGTGGCACAGGTGTCGGTTGAACAGGAAGTGCGGCGCCAGCTCGCGGTGATCCGCCGCGGTGTGGTCGAAATCATTCCGGAAGAGGAACTGGTGGACAAACTGCGGCGCAGCATCGCGGAGAACCGGCCGCTCAAGGTCAAATTGGGGCTTGACCCGACGGCGCCGGACATTCACCTCGGCCACACGGTGGTGCTGGAAAAATTGCGCCAGTTCCAGCAACTCGGCCATGTCGTGCAACTGGTGATCGGCGATTTCACGGGACGCATCGGCGACCCCACGGACAAGTCGGAAACGCGCCGCCAGCTTTCGCCCGAGCAGGTGCGGGAGAACGCGCGCACGTACCAGGAGCAGATTTTCAAGGTCGTGGACCCGGATAAGACGGAGGTGCGCTTTAACTCGGAGTGGCTCTCGCCGCTGGATTTTGCGGATGTGATCCGGCTGGCCGCGACGATGACGGTGGCCCGGATGCTTGAGCGCGACGACTTCAAGAAGCGCTTTGCCGCGGGCGCGCCGATCAGCATCCACGAGTTTTTCTATCCGCTGATGCAGGGGTACGATTCGGTCGCCCTGGAGACGGACGTGGAACTCGGCGGCACGGACCAAACGTTCAATCTGCTGGCCGGCCGGACGCTGCAAAAGGAGTTCGGCATGACGCCGCAGGTGGCCGTCACCATGCCGCTCATCGAAGGTCTGGACGGCGTCCGCAAGATGTCCAAGAGCCTGGGCAACTACATCGGCGTGAGCGAACCGGCAAAAGAGATCTACGGCAAGGCCATGTCCATTCCTGACGCGCTCATGGGCCGCTACTTTGAATTGCTGACGGGCATCCCGGATGACGAACTGGAGCGGATGCGGCGGGATCTCGCCGCAGGCGCGCTGCATCCGCGGGATGCTAAGATGCGCCTGGCGCACGTCCTGACGGTGCGGTTTGCCGGCGTGGCGGAGGCGGACGCCGCACAGGAGGAATTTGTGCGCGTATTTCAAAAGCACGCATTGCCCGAGGACATGCCGGTGCACCGCGTGGACGCCTCGCCTTTGGGCATTGTGCCATTGCTGGTGGGCGCCGGGCTTGCGCCGAGCAATTCGGAGGCGCGGCGCCTGATTGCGGGCGGCGGGGTCCGCCTTGATGGTCAGGCGGTCGCAGACCCGGCGCTGGATGTCGTGCCCGCCGACGGCATGGTCGTCCAGGTGGGCAAGCGCCGCTTCGTGCGGCTGTCCGTCCGCTGACAGGGTAAGCGCCTGATGTACGGACGGTCTGTCCTGTTATCCGCCACCCGCCGCATACGATGAAGATAGCTGCATCTTCCGGATTGCGGATGGTGCGCCAAAGGGACGCCCGGGGTGTTTTGCGGGCGTCGCCGCAATGATGACGGGCGCGCCTGGACCATGGGCCGGCGGTGTGCCGGCGGTGTGTCGCGGCGCGGCGGGGAGACGGTCGCCGTGCGCTTTCAGGCAAAGAAAAGGCCGTCGCGGCTGCGGCGGACAACCGTTTTTGGCCTGCTGTTCCTGCTTTTTTCCTTCCTATTTCTATACGAGGGCATGCAGTTGCTCGATCGCAGCCTGCGGCCACCGTTCATGGCTCTGGCGACTGGCATTGCGCGGCAGCTCGCCACGCAGGCGATCAACGACGCGTTGACCAAACGGATCGCGGAGGACGCCGAGTATGCGAGGCTTGTGGTGCTGGACAAGGATCGCACTGGCCGCGTCACCTCCGCTCATTTCAATTTTGCGGAAGTGGCGCGAATCGAGAGCCTGACCACGCTGCGCGTGCAGCATGTGCTCACGAGGCTGGAGGCGCGCACGATCTATGTGCCCGCCCTGCAGGGGATGGGAAGCGCCATATTGGCCACGTTCGGCCCGGCCGTCCCGGTGCGGATCGTCCCGATCGGCTCGGCCCAAAGTGAGGTCGAGCCCGTGGTGCATACGGCCGGCATCAATCAGACCGTGCATATTTTATATCTGCACATCACTGCGCAGGTCAGCGTCGTGGTGCCATTTATCACGCAGCCTGTGCAAGTCCAGACGCGGATACCGATCGCCTATGTGATTTTTGTCGGTTCCGTGCCGCAGACCACGGTGACGGGCAACGGTTATCCGCTCACCGTGAATCCAAAATAAAGGAGCTTGACCATGCTGGGATTTCTCGGACCGCGCGGCACGCACTCAGAGCGTCCCGCCCGGTTCTTCACAGAGAACGGTCCGCTTGCCGGGCAGGCGGTTCGCGCGTACGCGTCGCACGTCCGCGTGCTTGACGCATTGGAGAGCGGCGAGGTAGAGCAGGCTGTGCTGGCGCTGGAGAACTCGCTGGAAGGGTCCGTGCTGGTCACGCTGGACCGCCTCGCCGTGTCGCCGCTGCAGATCTGCGCCGAGGTGGCTCTTCCCATCCGCCATGCGGCTTTCGCCGTCGAACCGGTGGAATTCTCGCGCGTGACGGAAGTGCGTTCGCATCCGCAGGCGCTGGCGCAATGCAGGGAGAATCTGCACCGGCTTTTTCCCCGCGCCGCACACGTCGACATGGAGAGTACGGCGGCCGCCATCGCTTATGCGGCGCACGCCGGCGACCCGCTTGTCGCGTGCGTCGGTGCGCTGCAGACGGGCATTGATGCGGGGCTGTACGTGCTGCGGGAAGACGTGCAGGATGTCGCGGACAATGTGACGCGGTTCGGGCTGATCACCACATCCGACCATCGGGTGGACATATCCGCGCAAGAAGCGTCCGGACACAAGACATCCGTGCTGATGATGCTGGGCGACGACCATCCGGGCGCTTTGTACGAGGTGCTGCGCGTGTTTGCCGCGCACGAGGTGAACCTGTCGCGGCTGGAATCGCGCCCGACGCGGCGGGGCCTTGGCAGTTACCATTTTTACATCGACCTTCTCGGGCGCCCGCGCGATGAGCGGGTGCAAAGAGCGCTTGAGGAAATCGGCATGATCGAGGGGTTCACAATGAAGATGCTCGGGTCGTACCCCTGCTTCTCCCTGGAGTGACAGGGGATCTCCACGCCATTCTGTGCATCCTGCGCTTGCCTGCATCCTCGCTTGCCTGCATGTCACGGATGCCGCGCTTGTTTCGTTCGCGCCCAACTTCCGGGTCTCCCCTGTCAAAATGCCCACGGGCGCATATATTGCTACGGAACAAAATCCGTCGGCCGCAAGGGGACATGTGATAAACAGAATTTTTGCAGGTATTATCACATGTTC
>JAKACR010000060.1 GCA_021821225.1 Bacillota bacterium
GCCACTTGTCCACCCCCCCTCTTTAAGAGGTTGTTCAAAAAGGAGCCAGAACTCCCGGGCGCATGGCTGCGTCATCGCCAGAAACGCTCCCTCACGTACCCCAAAACGTACGCTCAGTCCGCATTTCCGGCTGCGTCATCCCCTGTCCGTATCTGAACTAGCCGCCTCCATCGCACTGGCGGGGCGCTCCGTCTGCTGCGCGGCTCTTTGCGCCGCCAGCAATTCCCGCACCACCCGGCGCAGCGGCTCCTCCGGGACCGTGACCGTCGCCGGCCCCGTCAACACACACTGGCAGGCGAGCCGGAAGCCCTCCGCCAGTCTGGCCTCTGTCAGATGGCGCATCTCCAGTTTATTGGGCAACGAAAGTTCTGTCCTGCTGTCGACCACGACCTTGCACGTACCGCATGCGCCATGGCCGCCGCATTTGTGCGGAAGGTTGACCTTTCCTCCAAGAGCCGCCTCCAGGATCGTGATCCCCCGCTGCACGGCGATTTCAGCCCGCTGCGGCTGAAATCGCACAGCTACTTTATCTGTCATATGCATCTCCACGTTCTGTGAGCGTCTGTTGTCTATTCTCCCGATGCTTCGATCTCCGCGGCGGGCGCCGGGAGATATACGTGCAGGCGCGTAATGCGGAGATTCTCCGTCTCCGCCACGATGAAGCGCGCCCCGTCCCAGTCCACCTGGAGACCGACGCGCGGTTCCTCGGACAACTGTGAATACACCCATCCGCCGACCGTATCCACTTCCTCGTCGGAAAGATGAAATCCGAAGGAATCGTTCACTTCCTCAATCAACAGCCGGGCGTCAATGGAATAATACCCTTCGAGTTCTTCAATCAGTGCACGTTCTTCGTCAAACTCGTCCTGGATCTCTCCCACCAGTTCCTCAATCACGTCTTCGAGCGTCACCATACCGGCCGTCCCGCCGTACTCGTCGATGACGATCGCCAAACTGGCCCGTTCGCGCTGCAATACCCTTAACACATCGTCAATCCCCATCGCTTCCGGCACCGTGATCACCTTGCGGGCAATGGCGCGGATGTCCGCCTCTTTGTTCACTCCGACTTCCAGCGCGTGGCTGAAAAGATCCTTGCTGTGGATCATCCCGACGACATGGTCCTTGTCGTCTTCACACAACGGAAAGCGCGTGTAGCGCGCCTCCCGTACAATACCCAACGATTCAGAGAGCGTTTGATCCGTAAACAGGCAGAGCATATCCGTGCGCGGAACCATGATCTCCCGCGCCACGCGGTCGCCAAACGAGAAGACGTTGTCAAACAGTTCCCGCTCGGTTTCATCAATCATACCGCTCTCATGGCTCTGCGACACGATCATGCGCAGTTCTTCCTGTGAATGCGCCAAGCCGACCCCGCTCACCGCGGAGACGCCAAAACTGCGCAAAACCCCCGCCGCCGTAGCGTTGAGCAGCCAGATGGCCGGAAACATCGCCCTGTAAAACACCTTCAATGGCCGCGCACTGAGCAAAACCCACCGTTCGGCATTGGCGATTGCAAGGGACTTCGGAGCCAGTTCACCAAACACGATCTGCAGAAACGTCACACCGAGAAAAGCCAAAACCCCAGCCACAACTTGCCAAAAACTAGCCGGGAGCGCGTGAAGCCGGGCAAACACAAACACAAGCAGGGGCGCCACCGAACGCTGCGCTGTCCAGCCCAAGCCGAGCGAAGCCAGGGTGATGCCAAGTTGCGTGGCAGATAGATAGCCGTCAATATGGGTCAAGACGTCCAGAGCATGTTTTGCTGCTCGGTCTCCCTGTTGCGCATACTGTTCGACCCTCGTCCGGCGGGCCCGCACCACGGCGAACTCCACCGCGACAAACAATCCGTTCAGGATCACAAGCAACAGAGCCCACAGCAGATCCACGATTTCATAGGTGGATATACCCACGCGCTTTCCGAGCGCCCCCTCCCGCAGCCACTGCTCTCTGACCGGATCGCCGCGTCGGAATTTCACCTCCACGCGAACCTAGTATATCACAGTGGGGTGGAACCATCACGCACCACCCGACAACGCGGGTGATGGCGTCCGCGCTTTGGCTTATCACTGCTCCCTTAGCGGTCCTGCACACGGGGAGCGCGCTTTTCCAGAAAAGCTTCGATCCCTTCCCGGCTGTCCCCTGTCTGGAACACTTCCGCAAACAAATCAATCTCCAGAGCCAGAGCGTTCGCCAAAGGCAGATCCGCTCCGGCGCCGACGGCGCGCTTGATGCGCGACACCGCCTGGGGGCTGCGCGCCGCGATGGTTTGTCCGAGCGCAGATGCCGCCTCAATCGCGCCGCCCGGTCTGACGACAGCGTTCACCAATCCCCATTGTTCCGCCGTCGCGGCGGAAACCGGATCACCCGTGAAAAGCAATTGCTTCGCCCGTGCGGCGCCGATCAACCGCGGCAGGCGCTGCGTACCGCCGGCCCCAGGCAGTATCCCGAGCTTGACTTCCGGCAGCCCCAGTTGGGCCGTCTCGTCCGCGATACGCAGGTCACAACTGAGCGCCAGTTCCAGTCCTCCGCCCAGTACAAATCCGTGCAGAGCCGCGATCACAGGCCGCGGAAACCGTTCCACACGGTTCATCAGCGCGTGCAGATCCGCAGCAAAGCGGGAGGTTTCTTCCGAACGGCCGAGCAGTTCAGGAAACTCCTTGATATCCGCTCCGGCCACAAAGGCGCGCGGACCCGCTCCCGCCAGCACGACCACCCGCACATCCGCACGCCGTTCGAGCTCGTCAAGCACGGCGAGCAGTTCCTTGACTACCGTCGCACAAAGCACATTGACGGGCGGATTGTCGATCGTCACGATGGCCGTATGGCCTTCTGTCAGCCAGCGGACCCGTTCCACGGCACTCCCCTCTTTCTTTCGCATATGCCGAATGGATCGATTTCATGTGCGATCGGCACTCACCTGAACCAAAAGTAGCGGATCACCACGATGATGACGAGCGCCAGCGCTACCACATCAAAAATTTGTTCCACAAGCAGCCAGTGGAACTGGCCTCCGAGCAAGCCACCACTTTCTGCAAGTGCCAGTGCGACCGACACAATCATCCAGTTCTTGATCCCTCGATTCATACTGGCACCTCAAAATAATTTCTGAAAGTTCAATCTCCTGCTGTCCCCGCGAGACGTAACAGTTGTTGCAGCAGCCTGTCCACACGCTCCTCCTGCCCGTACGCCTGCATGGCCTCCACGCGATCGACTGGCCGCAAGACGAGAGAGCCCCCCGGTTTGAGCCAGGCCAGCCTTCTCCAGTCGGCCGCGATCACGGAGCCAAGGCGCGGATACCCGCCCATCGTCTGTCGGTCATGGCGCAGAATCATCGGCCGTCCGCCTGTCGGCCACTGAATGAGCCCTGTGACAGTCGGTGAAGATTCGGCAAGAGAAACCGTAGACATCCGCCACTCACGATCACTCTGGAGCGGCGTCAGTCGCACAGCCTGACGGTCCATCTGCGAAGAAACGCCAAACCGCCACACAGGCTCCCCGCGAAGCTCCACCGCCCCGTCGACCCCATGAACGTTTTGCCTGATGGCTTCGTACTCGGGTCCGGCCATGAATCGCAACGGCACGTCGTCTTTCGGAACCTGGACATACTGCGTGACCCGCGTCCCAAGCAGGATCAGCTTTCGCCCCGCCGCAGACGGAGTATCCGTAAACCGCAGCGCCACTGCATCGCCATCCGCCATCCGTCGCACCATAGGCCCGCGATGGTGAAGACCGTCATCCGCCGGATCGGCCAGATCCGCCTGTGCGGTGAGATACGTCGGACCGCAGGAAGGGGCTGGCCCGAGCCGCAATGTCGCGCCGCCCTGCGCCTGAAAGCAGCATCCCAGCACACCGCCGGCGCTGGCCGGAAGTGCTTCCCCGGACAACCGCACCTCCCGGACCGCCCCGAGTAAAACCACGCGCATCGGCCGACTGATGCGCAGCACAAAAGGCAGCGGTCCGATCTCCAGCCACCACGGCTTGCCGCCGTCCGTCCGTCCCGTCCACGCCCACGCGGCCAAGGCGGCGCGCTTGTCAAGCGGTCCGCCCTCCGGGAGGCCGTACTGCGCCCAACCACGGACGCCGCGATCGATCAGCCACGACAATCCCGCGCGCTCAATTATCAGTCGCACATCAGACACCCGCCGTGAACGCTGTTCAATGACTCATTTCCGGAATCTGGGTTATCGCATGCCTTCAGTCGCAGTATACCACTGCATGACGCATTTGGCATACACCACAACTCCGCGCGAGGGCGGGTGAGTCTGCGGCGCGGGTGCGGCTCTCAGACCGGGCCGGCAAATCTGGTATAATCGGATCGGCAGACAGACTGAGCAAACAGACTGAATGGGAGGCGCGCGCAATGGCGGATAGCAACGCGCATGCAATTGAATGTGCAAAATGCGGCGGCAAATGGTTTCAGGAAGACAGAATCGTCCAGTTGAACGCAAGCGTCATGGTCACCCGCGGCATGAAAGTTCCCGCGCAGACCGTCGCCGTCCGTTATCAGTACACATGTGTAGCTTGTCGGCACGTCGTCGATGAGCACTTCGTGCAAGGGCAGCTCGCGGCAGAGTAACCGCGAATAACGCCCGCATACCGTCGCGGGCGCCGGCGCGCGGACGGACTCAAACAGCCGGCCGGATACGGACCGCCCCGCGACGGGCCGGATTTCACGGGCTTCCCGTCAACCCTCGCTTGCGCTCGACATCCTTTCGCCACGCGTCCAGCAGTTCCGGCGAATCGTCGCCGAACCATGCCGGATCATCGCGAAAGCGCTGGCCATCCGGATTGGACTCATCCGTCACCCAGGGGTCTCCGAGCATGTGATAGCCCCGCTCCTCCCAGAATCCCGGACTGTCCTCCGCCATGAATTCGACGCCGCGGACCCATTTCGCGCTCTTCCAAAAATACAGGTGCGGCACGACGAGACGAAGCGGATAGCCGTGCTCGGGCGTGAGCGTTTCGCCGTTGTGCGCATGGGCGAACATCACCCCGGACCGCAGCAGCTCTTTGAGCGGAAGATTGGCCGTAAAGCCGTTTTCCGCCTCCACCATCGCGTATTGCGCATCCGTCCGCGGCTTGCACAATTCAAAGATGACGCGAAACGGCACGCCGGTAAAGACGTTGTCAAAGCGGGACCATGTCGTGACACAGTGGATGTCGCAGCGATAATCCATTTTCGGCAACGCCATGAACTCTTTCCACGACAGGGTGACCTCCCGCTCCACCAGGCCGTGCATGCGAAATGTCCATCGTTCCAGATCTGCCCGCGGCACCGCGCCGGCGTGCAGGATCGGCCAACGCTCCGTCAGATACTGCCCCTTGGGAAGGCGGGGCTTTGCACGCTCCACCATGTTGTTCTCACTCTCCTGGTTGTTCTCACTCTCCTGGTCGGTCAGGCATACCTCCTAGGGGAACAGTGATAAAGTCCGCAGAGTAGGCGATCTGGTTCCAGATATAGCGTTTGAGGTTTCAGTCAAACGCTATATCTACGGTCACTCGCCTGCCGGAATTTGGTTTATCACTGCTCCCCTATCGCAAATCGTCCCGGTGTTCCTGAAACGCCGGACAACGCGAGCGATAGGGGCAGTACTGCGTGCAAAAAGAACGCGAATACCGCGGCGCGAAGTCCGCCCGTAAAATCTGCTCCCATTTCTCCTTCACCCACTGCACCGCGGCCTGTCTTTCCTCATCGCCGATATCCACCCATTCACGCTGGCCGCGCACGGCAAAATCAAAATAGCCGCTCGCGGCCGTCTCACCGTAGAGATCCCCGCAAGCCAGCGAGTACAGCACGAGCTGGCGCATCTTCGCGCGGTTGCGACCGGAAAACGGCCTGCCTGTCTTCAGGTCCGCCACAATGTAACCGTACTCGCCGGTGTGAATCACCCTGTCGATAAACCCCTTGACAGGCGGCACACCCTGCGCGACCACCTGTTCAAACTCCTGCTCGGACGCCACCACATCCGTCACGCGGTAGCGGCTGAAACGAAACAGTCCGCTCAAACCCTGGCGATAGAACGTCACCGCTTCCTCGCGGGAAGGAAACTCTCCCGCAATGGCCCGGAAGCCTTCGTCGTAAGCAGCGCGCAATTCCTCATAACCGGTTGTTCCGCTGCTTGTGGCATGCCGCTCGTACAGCGTGTGCAGCAGCGTGCCGAAACTGGCGTGGTGTGTCGGCACCGGGTCCTCCGGAGGAATGCGCGCGATGTATTCGTAGAAAAAACGCAGACCACACGTTTCAAGCATCGTCAGACGGCTGTAGGACAAATATTCCATGTGAAACTCGCGGGTCTCCTGTCTGCGCAACTCTGGAATTCTGGCAATCTCCCACCCATCATACCATGCGCAGACGAAACCGCCGCCATTGCTCAGAGTTTTTCCGACACCACCTTGGCCTGGGTGAACAGATAGAGATAATCCCGCCCGCCTGCTTTCGAGTCCGTTCCGGACATGTTGAAGCCGCCAAACGGGTGGACTCCGACCTGCGCCCCCGTGCACTTGCGGTTAAAATACAGATTGCCCACATGAAACTCCCGCCTGGCGTATTCAAGGTGTTCACGCTTGCGGCTGAACACGCCGCCCGTCAAACCGTAGTCCGTCCCGTTGGCAAATTCGACCGCCTGTTGGAAATCACCGGCTTTTGTCAGGGTCAGCACGGGGCCGAAAATCTCTTCCTGCGCGATGCGCGCCTCCGTCGGCACATCGCCGAACACGGTCGGCGCAATGTAGTATCCATTTCCCTTCGCCTTGTCGCCGCCGCACAGCAGTTTTCCTTCCGATTTCCCGATCTCGATATACTCCAGAATCTTGTCATACGCATGGCGGTCCACCACAGGCCCGACATGCGTCCGATCATCCTGGGCCGGTCCCACGCGCAGCGCCTGCGTCAGCTCCACCACGCGCTTTGCCACCTGGTCATACAGCGACTCGTGAATGATGGCGCGGGAGCACGCCGAGCACTTCTGGCCGCCAAACCCGAAGGAACTGGTCACGACCGCCCGCGCCGCTTCCTCGACATCGATGCCTTCGTCAATCACGATCGCGTCTTTCCCGCCCATTTCCGCCACGACGCGCTTGATCCACTTCTGGCCCGGCGCCGCTTTCGCCGCGAGTTCGCTGATGTGCAGGCCGACGTCGCGCGATCCCGTGAAGTTGATAAAACGCGTCTGCGGATGCGCGACAAGGGTATCGCCGATCTCTCCTCCGCCGCCCGGCAGATAATTTGCAACGCCAGGCGGAACGCCGGCCTCCTCCAGAATGTCGAACAACTGGGCCGCGATGACAGGCGTTGCGCTCGCCGGCTTGACGACGACCGCATTGCCCGCCACGATGGCGGCCGACGCCATGCCCGTCAGGATCGCGAGCGGAAAATTCCAGGGGGAAATAATCACGCCGACGCCAAGCGGAATGTACTCCAGTTCATTGTCCTCTCCCGGAAGCCGGATCAGGGGTTGCCGCTCTGCCAGACGCACCATCTCGCGCGCGTAAAACTCCAGAAAATCGATTGCCTCCGCCGTGTCGGCGTCCGCCTCGGCCCAGGTTTTTCCCGCCTCCACGACCATCCAGGCCGACAGTTCAAACTTGCGCCTGCGCATGATCGCCGCCGCTTTCAGTAGGCAGCGCGCGCGCGCCGCAGGTTCGACATTTTTCCAGCGCACGAACGCCCGCACCGCGGCCTGCATCGCCTGCTCGGCAAGCGCTCTGTCAGCCTTGGCCGCGTAGCCCGCCACGCGGGACAGGTCTGACGGGTCCTCCGACGCGATCCGCTCTTTTGTGGCCACCCGCTCGCCGCCAATGATGAGATCCCACTTCTGCCCCAGGCGCGCCTGCACGCTCTCCAACGCGCGTTTCATGGCACTGCGGGCCGCTTCCTCCGCAAAATCCGTCAGGCGTTCATTGTGAAACTCCCCGACCATGACAGCCACCCTTTCATTGTCGTGTTCCCCATTCTTCCAAGCGTATTCCAATACTCATTTTACCACCAAGCGATAAAAATACGCCGGCGCGCTTGCGCCGACGCTATTGACAGAAATCCACGATATCCCTGTGATGAAGCCCATGGTGACGCACGCCAACGCCCACCGATCCCCCTATTCCCCGCAATCGTTCGGTCCCGCCCAGACCCCGCGGGCATCCCACTCCCACCCCGTCAGCGAGAGTTTGACGGGGCGTCTCGCCCAACCCGACTCCATCCGCCTCTGCACGACATCCCAGGACGGCACGCCGCTCGTGGCATCCGCCGCCTCCACGTTGCAAGCGCCTACAGCGACCGCGCGGGTCAGCGCATCCACCGGCGCCATGCCGCGCAACAGCGCGGCCAAAAATCCGGCCACCGTCGAATCGCCCGCCCCCGTCGTCCCAACCGCTTCCACCAAAAAACAGGGAGCAAGCAACTCGCGCCTACGCCACAGCGCTGTATTCCCCGCGAAAACGCTGCCCGCGTCATCCCAGCGCGACGGCGACGCGGCTGTGCGCAGATACAGCCCCTGGTCCCCTAGTTTGATCCCCACTGCGCCGGCTCCCCACGCCAGCAACTGCTCCGCAATTTCTTCCAGCAAGCGACCGTCCGCGAACAAGGTCGGTTCATCCTCCCCGGCCGCGCGCTTCAAGTCCTCCAGCCGGCCGCGGTCCAACATGAACAGGATCTCTTCAAAACTCGGCAAAAACACGTCCACATAGGGCAACACTTGGCGCAGGATCGCCGGCCAGTCCGCCCGCCCCGCGTCCGATTGCGGATCGGGCCGCGCCATGTCCAGGGATGTCGTGAGCAAACGCTGCTTGGCCATGCGCAAAATGGTCACCAGTTCGGCCCCCTGGTCAATGTACATGCGGCGCATCAGCGGCGGATACCCGAAATGAAACAGGGAGACGCCGTCCAGATCCGGGATGTCCGCCGCGCCGAATGTGTCATTGGCGCCGGAGTAGTGTAAAAAAATCCGATCCACCTGGGGAGGACTGACAACAATCGTATAGGAACTGGATTCACCGGAATTCACGATCATTTGGTCGCTGAGTGTAGGATGGACCCCCTCCAGAATATTGAGGATCGCGCGGCCGAAGATGTCATCCCCCACTTTTCCCATCAGGCGTGTTGGAATGCCCAGTTTGTGGAGGGCAATGCCCGTATTGGACACCGCGCCGCCGGTCGAGAGGGCGGCCGCTCCCACCTCCACCAGCTTCCCCGGCACAAACGCCTGTTCGAATGCTTCGCGCTGGAAGATCGCCGGAATGATGTCCAAACAGATATGTCCCGCCACCGCCGCCATCGAAGGTGTGCCCCGCACCATTTTCCCCTCCGCCTATAAAATGGGCACCGTTTGCCCGGTGCGCTGTGATTCCAGAGCAGCCGTAAAGACTGCGTGACTCACGGCGGACTCCTCCAGCGTGACACAGCGCAGTGGCTGCGTCATGCCGGCAGACCCGTGCGCCACTTCATCGCAAAACGCCGCCCACATCTGCACGATGGAGTCCGAAAAGCCGAATTCGAAGATCCCTCCTGTAATGGTCCGGTACGCCGATTCGTACGGCGCGTCCAGCGTGCGCCACGCCTGTTCCCCGCCTGGCGCATACGGCAGATACGCCACCTGCTTGGGATTCTTTGTGCTGAATTCGGCGGAAAATGCCGTCCCGATGATGCGGATGAACCACGTGTTGGCGTGTCCGGGAGCGATGCGTTTCGTGGACAGCACCATCGGAAACGCCTGGTCCGCGGTCTGTACATCGCACGCCAGCACCGCGTTGTCCCACGTTTCGCAGGGAACCATGCGACCCTCGTGATCCGGGCGCTCGGAGACCACTTTTTTCAGCAGGGCGCGAACCGAACGCGGCGCCCAGCCAAAGCGCAGCGGCAGATGCAGGACATGCAGACCCAGATCGCCCATGCACCCGTACTCGCCGTTGGTCGCAATCCGCCGCTTCCAATTGATCGGCTTGTTCGGATTCAAATCGCTGCTGTGCCAGAACCCCGCTTCCACCTCGATGATCTGGCCAAACACGCCCTCGCGCATCCATTTGCCGATCTGGTAGACGCCGGGAAAGAAGGGGAACTCCGAAGAACAGCGCACCACGATATCCGGCCTCTGCTCCGCCGCGGCAAGGATGGCCTTGTTGGCCTTCTGGTCGATGCCAAACGGCTTCTCGCCCAGCAGGTGTTTGCCGGAACGGATGATATCCGTATAGAGCGCTTCATGCAGGTTGTGCGGAACGGCGCAGTAAATCGCGTCGATCTCCGAATCGGCCAGCAGTTCCCGATAGTCCTGGGTGACCAGCCGCACATCGGGGATGTGGTGGACAAACCAATCCGTGGCCGCCTTGTTGGTATCGCAAACGCCCACGATTTTAGGTCGTACGTCTATTCCATCCAAATGAAGCCAGCGCGCCGCGGCGCTGGCAAACTCCCGGCCCATCAATCCACAGCCGATGACGCCAAAGCGAATGTCACGATTTCCCACATCCATCACTCTCCTTGTACGATCGACATAGCCTGCGCAACGTCCGCACCGTCGTGAATCAGCGCCATGAACGCCCGGGTCATCCGGTCTGGATACGGATGCTGGATCACGTTTCGCCCATAGACGATTCCCGAAGCGCCCTGCCGCAAGAGTGCGTGCGTGCGCGTGAGGATCTCCTCGTCCGATGCCCGCCCGCCGCCGCGCGGCAACACCGGTCTGCCGCCGGCCGCCTGGACCACAAGGTGATAGTCCTCAACATGATCGCACGGGTCCGCTTTGATGATGTCCGCGCCCAGTTCCGCCGCCTGTCTCACCAGCGGCAGTATCTTGTCGATATCTCCGTCCACCATGTAGCCGCCGCTGGCCGCATTCGCCTGCATGACGAGCGGTTCGACCATGAGCGGCATGCCGTATCGGTCACACGCGGATTTCAGGCGGCACACATTCTCCACGCACTGATGGTACAGTTCGGGCTGGTCGGGCAACTCCAGCAGATTGACGACGACGCAAGCGGCGTCAAGCCACAGCGCCTGTTCGACAGGTTCGTCGACGAGTTGGCTGAAAAGATGGCGCGGCAGTTCCCTGCCGTAGACATTGGCGATATCCGTGCGCAACACTAGGGCGGGTTTCTGTTTCCCGGGTACCCTCTGCAACAAGGGAGCCTGTCCGGGGCTCAGTTGGACCGCGTCCGGGTTGGCCCTGACAATGACGGATACGGCCTGTTCCATATCCTCTATGCCGGCGAGAAAACTGCGTTCGTTGAAGAAGCCGTGATCGATCGCCACATCAAAACACTTCCCGTCAGTCGCAAACAAACGGTTCAATCGAGCAAGTTTGGACATTGCAGCCACTCCATTTCTTTAAAATTCCCAATGCATGGCCGCCTTCTTCCGGTTGTCGGTTGTCGCACGTGTTCGAGCGGCAATCGGAAGAAGGCGAGTAAACGGACCGCTCGCCGAACCAACCCTCCTTTCGCTATTCAACAAGAAAAAACACGTTATTTCTTATATAAAACGAATCTCACACATTATTGTAACAGGAAAAATCGCGCATGTACAATAGACTCAACAAAATGGTTGACGCGGCAATGCGCCGGGGAGTTTTGCCCCCTTTTTGAACAACCTCTCATGGATCCAGTTCAAAAAGGGGGCAGGGTTGACCCACGCAGCGCAATGGGACATGGGATAAACCGAGTGTGCAGTGGACATTATCCCATGTCCCCTAGAAAGCAGCCAGAAATG
>JAKACR010000061.1 GCA_021821225.1 Bacillota bacterium
CCATGCTGCTGTTTTCGTCCCGCACGTCCCTGACCACCATGCTCTGCATGATATTGGTGTACCCGCTGTACCGAAGGGCGTTCAAGCTCAGGTAACGTGCAACGTACAATAACAACCGTTCGTAGCCGGTCCTGGTGATTGACCATCGAGAAGATGCCTTTGCCAGTGCTGTGCGGACGTATGGATGACGGCGCTTTTGGCAAGCTTAGGATCGTCGGTCCAGCGGCCGACAATCCATGCGACGGCGTTGGGAGGCGTGTGATGAAGTCCGGGACTTGGCTGGTCACACGCTCTCAGTGGGGAATCTATGCCACAGGATGAAAAGAAAAGCCGCTTCCGCCTGCGTCTGTGGCGGCTGTCGGTGCTCGAACGATTGGTGGCGGCTGTGGCGCTTTTGCTCATTGCTCGCCTGGCGGTGGTTCAGGTGGCGCACGGAGACCAATTCAGCCGGGAGGCGGAGCGAAACCGGGTTGACGTGTTTGCGACGCCGGCCGCGCGAGGAGTGATCTACGACGCCCATCTCCATCCGCTGGTGTACGATGTGCCCAGTTACAGTCTGAGCTATATCCGCAACGGCCGGGCTGTCCCGTCCATTCCGGACATTCGTCTGCTGGCGCGCTGCCTGCGGGTGCCGGCAGCCGTGCTGGAACGAAAGTTTGCCGCAGCCGCGGGTTCCATACAAGTCGGGCTCGCCAGTCACGTTTCCCTCACGGTCGTCTCCATGGTGCGGGAACACCAGGAGGATCTTCCAGGCGTTCAGGTCATTCCCGATCCCCTGCGCGTCTATCCCCGCGGAGACGTTGCATCGCATGTGATCGGCTACATCAATTCCATTCCCGTTGGCAAGGAGTCCGAATACGTGCGTCGGCTGGCCTTTCCACCGGACACGAAGATCGGCTGGAGCGGCGTCGAGCGTTTCTACGACAGTGAACTGCGCGGTTCTCCGGGTCGCATCGCCGTAGAGGTGAACAGTTCAGGGATTCCTGTTCGCCTGTCTCCCGACTCTCTCGCGGCGAGTTCCGGGCACGCGCTTGTGTTGACGCTCGACGCGGCGTACCAGGAATACGTCCAGCGACTGTTGGAGCGGCGGATCCGCCTGCTGCGTGCGCGCGGCCACAAGGTTACCCACGGCATGGCGGTGGCGATTGATCCTCGCTCGGGAGCCGTCCTGGCCATGGTCAGCGTCCCCGGTTATCGGCCCGAGTGGTTTGTCAAAGGTTTGTCCTACGCGCTGTACCAGCGGCAATTTGCTCCCGCGGAGCGAAACTGGGCCACTCAAGCGCCGGTTGCCCCAGGTTCGGTGCTCAAGCCGGCGACCGCTTTATTCGCGCTGGCCAATGGCGCCATCGACGGACGGACTGCGCTGCAGTGTGACGGCGGTCTGAGACTGCCTGCCTCCGACGGGACGGTCATCCGCTGCTGGGCGCAGCATGGCCGGGTGAACGTGGAGGATGCGCTGGCCGAATCATGCGACGTATTTTTCTATCGCGCCAGTCTGCGTTACGGACGCTGGCCGCCGCCTGCCGGAGTGTCGGTCGCGAACTGGCTCAATCACAATCGGCTGTCTGTTTTGCGATCGCTTGAGCGCATGCAGCGGGCGCTTGGACTTGGCGCGGAAACAGGCATTGACCTCCCCGGTACGGAGGTTGGTTTTGTCAATGAAAATTCAGGTCAATTGACAGATCTCCCCTATACGGCCATCGGCCAGAACGAGGTGTTCACCCCGCTGGAACTCTGTGTCTACGCTGCCTCCCTCGCCAATGGCGGCCATTTGATCCGCCCCCATGTCGTGGACAGGATTCTCTCCGGGAGGAGAGTGGCGATCAATGCGTGGCGGCATCATGCGGAATCTGGCACCGGGCGGGTGACTCTGCGCCAACTCGGCGTGACGGCAGACGACATCCGGGTGGTTCGGGAGGGGATGTACCTCGCTTGCAATCGCCGCGATGGAACGGCGTACGGGACATTCCATTCCAGTGCCCCGCCGACGTACCGTGTGGCGGGCAAGACGGGAACCGCGGAGACGGGAGTAAATGGGTTCGACAATGCGGTGTTTATCGGTTTTGCTCCGTTTGAACATCCGCGCATCGCCATCGCCGTCGTGATTCCGGGAGGTGGACACGGTGCCGATTCCACGGTCCCTGTCGCCCGCGCGATGTTTGATCGATTCTTTGCTGCACCGAGGCAGGAAAATTCCAGAGTGGCGTGGAATATTCAAAGAAGCGGCGATGCAGAGCGGGGCGGGGCGGGAGGACAGTGATGGGAACGGTAGCAAGGTTGACGCGCGAACAGTCCGGCGCGAGCCGGTTGGTGACAATCCGCGGGATTCGCAACGGATTGTTGTTTGTGCTGTCCGAGGACGCTCCGGTCGGCGAACTGGCCGCGGAACTGGAACGCCTGCTGCAGGGAAGCGGACGGGAGAACGCCGCCGAGACAGCGGCAGTCGCCGCCTATGTGGACCCTGGTGAGCGGCGTTTGACCGATGAGGAATGCGAAAATCTCCGTGAGATTCTCACAAACAAGGGAAATCTGGTTGTCGAAGGATTTTCCGGGGCTCCGGAAATTTCTGAACAACCCGCCATACCACCATATATTCATAAAGGAACTGTACGTTCGGGCCAAGTGATCGAGCATGACGGAGATGTCGTGGTGTTGGGCGATGTGAATCAGGGCGGGCGCGTGATTGCGTCGGGTGATGTCATGATCATGGGCCACCTGCGCGGATTTGCGCACGCCGGCGCGGCGGGCGATGAGGCGGCAATTGTCGCGGCAGTCTATTTTGAACCGTTGCAGGTGAGCATCGGCGACGTGACGAGACGTGCGCCAGAGCGTGCCGAGCGGGGCGCGGAAATGGAATTTGCCTATCTTGAGGGGGATATGATGGCCGTGGAGCGCATGGCCATGCTCGGACAGCACAGGACGCGCTGCGCGGTGAAACGGAAGAGCCGGTGAAACGGAAAAGATCCTTCAGAAAGGGGGCAGGTAAGCTTCGCGCAGTGCAAGGGGACATGGGACACCCCAATTGCGGCAGGCGCACTGCGGTGCCCATCGTGTTTGATTGAAGCCTCAAACACGATGGGCGGGATCACGGCGCCTGCTGTGCGGACTTGATCCCACGTCCCCTTGGAAGCAGCCGGAAAGGCGGACCGAGCGTATGTTTTGGGGGTACGTGAGGGAGCATTCTGGCGATGACTCCGCCAGCGCTGGGGAGTTCTGCCCCCTTTTTGAACGACCTCTAAGACGGAATTGATTCGGGTTGGCGGGAGGAACGCTGATGGGAGAGGCCATCGTGATCACATCGGGCAAGGGAGGCGTCGGGAAGACGACCTCTTCGGCCAATATTGGAACGGCGTTGGCGATGATGGGAAAAAAGGTGTGCATGGTGGACACGGACATCGGCCTGCGCAACCTGGATGTCGTGATGGGGCTGGAGAACCGGATTCTCTTTGACATCGTCGATGTCGCAAACGGACAGGCGAGATTGGAACAGGCACTCATCAAGGACAAGCGGTTCGACCACCTGTTTCTCCTGCCTGCCGCTCAGACAAAGGACAAATTGGCGCTGCGCGTCGACGCGATGCAAAAAATCGTGCGAGCGCTCAAACCTCAGTTTGATTTTATCGTGATTGACTGTCCCGCGGGAATTGAGCATGGATTCCGAGTGGCCGTTTCGGCGGCCGACCAGGCGATCGTCGTGACCACGCCGGAACAGGCGGCCGTGCGCGATGCGGATCGCGTCATCGGTCTGCTGGAGAAAGAACAGATCCCTTCGCCCAAGCTGGTGATCAACCGCATCCGGCCCAATTTGGTCAAAAACGGGGACATGCTGGACATTGACGACCTCGTCGGTATTCTTTCACTCGACCTGCTTGGCATCGTGCCGGATGATGAGCAGGTCATCAAGGCGGCGAACCAGGGAGAACCAACCGTGCTTCGCCCCGATTCGCGGGCTTCCATCGCCTACCGCAACATCGCCCGCCGGATCCTCGGCGAGCCTGTGCCGCTCATGAACCTGCAGGAGGAAACCGGCTTCTTTCACAAGATGCGCAGGCTGATCGGACTGGGATGACAGGCGGGCGATCATATGACCGGACGCACTCGCATAAAGTGGAATGGGTAGTTGTCCAATCCGTGATCCTGTGAGTGAAGAAGGTGCCCGGCGGATGAAGCGCGCGCGAAAATCTGAAGATGGAGCAGTGACAAAAACGGTGCGTCCCGAGTATTCCATTTCGCCGGACGATGATCTGTATGGGTCTCCGCGTTCGTGGATGGGCGTATCCGTGACATCCGGCGAACGTGCGGACCGCGCCGGCGACGATGTGGATGCAGCGGCGGATTTGCCCGCGCAAGCGCAGGAACTCGCGCGCTACTACGAGGATCGCAAGGCAAATGAAAAGTGGTTTGGCGGACCCGGTCGAGAGTGGGAAAGCGCGGAACCGCACCGCAGCGGGCGGAGACGGCAAGACGGCGATGTGAGTCAGTGGTTTCCCGCGCGAAAAGGCGGCGGCCAGTCCGGCGCATCGCTCACCACGTTGCAGATCGTCGGCTCTCTGTGCTTTTTGGCCGCCTCGTTTCTTGTCCTGCACAGCAACCGACCCCTTGCCCTGCGCGCCCAACAGGAATTGCGCGCCATGTTCAAGGTGGATTACACGAGCATTGATCTCCCGGCGAGCGTTGCGCGCGTCTTCGGCAGCCTGCCGTCATCCGGGTCTGCCGCGGTTCCCGCCGCGGTGGCGCCGCTTGACGTTGTCACGCCGCTGAAAGGTTCGATCGTCCGGCCGTTTTCCGTGATCTCGCCGGAGGTGGTCATCGCCGGCCGGCCAGGTTCCCCGGTTGCGGCGGCGGCCGATGGACTGGTGGACAGTGTCGGCGAGAGTCAGGCGAACGGGTACTATATCACCATCGACCACGGCAGCTTCGGCCAGACACTGTACGCCCATCTCGGCCGCCTGACCGTCCACGAGCACGAGTACGTCGTCGCCGGCCAGACAATCGGTTATCTCCCCCGGACCGACGGCCGCCTGACCTTTGGCTACATTAAGAGCGGTTCCTACCGCAATCCCCGCACACTGCTGGATGCGGCCAAATGACATGCGCATTCCGCGATTGCGCATACACCCGCTCTTTGTCGCGATCGTCGTCCTGGCTGTTTATGGGCATTTTTTAGGGACGATTGCGGTTCTGTTTCTCGTGGTTGTCCTCCATGAACTCGGCCACGCTGTCGCGGCCCGAAATCTTGGATATGAAATCGAGTATATCGAGTTGTTGCCGTTTGGCGGCGTGGCCAAACTGTCGGTCGGGAACATGGGATGGAGTCCGCGCCATGAGACGCTGATCGCTCTTTGCGGGCCGCTCGTGAACCTCATCCTGGCGCTTCCCGCCGTGGCGTGGCGGATCCTGGCGCCGGCGCAGGCGGGGTGGACGCACCGATTTGTGGCAGTGAATCTGGCCGTGATGTTCTTCAACCTGCTGCCCGGATTGCCTCTGGACGGCGGCAGGATTGCGCGCGCCGGCCTGGCGCTGACCAGAGGGTACGAACAGGCGACGAGGCTGGTGCTGAAAATGTCGTTTTACATTGCCGGGATGCTTGTGATCATGGGAGCCGGCGCCCTGTGGCTGGGATATCCGGATGCGGGGCTGCTGGCCCTCGGTGTTTTCCTGTTCGTGGCGGCTTACAGCCTCCGGCGGCATTCGCGGTACGATACGCTCCGGTTTCTGGACGCGAAGCGGCGTGAGCGACTCTCGTCGGCGCTGCCTGTGCGCCTGCTCACCGCTCCAGACGTCATGAGCATCGGAGATGTGGCGGCGCAGTTCGCTCCGGGCGCCTATCACCTCGTGTACGTGCGGCGCGGCCGCCCGAATGACGAAGGTGCCTTGGCGCTGGTGGAGGAGACGCAATTATTGAGGGCCATTTTTGAAGACGGAATGTGGTCGGAAACCATCCGGGAGTTGCTTTGAACAGACGCGCCGTGGTAAGATATAACGCGCGTTGTGTATGGACGCCAACCGCTTGGTGCGGGCTTTTTTCAAACAGGGCGCGGCCCTGTGCCTTGCAGCAGCGAGTCTACGTGTGGGGGTTCTCCGATGTACGCGATTATTGAAACGGGCGGGAAACAATTCAAAGTGGCGGAAGGGACCACGCTGTACGTCGAGAAGCTGGATACGGCGGAAGGCGACAGCGTGACGTTCGACAAAGTGTTCTTTCTTGAGCGCGACGGAAATGTCGTGGTTGGCACGCCGCACCTCTCCGGAGTGACGGTCACAGGGTTGGTGGTGGAACACGGCCGCGGGAAGAAGATCATCGTCTACAAATACAAGTCGAAAAAGAACTATCGGCGCAAGCAGGGGCATCGTCAGGCGTACACGAAGGTCAAAGTGACCGCGATCAACGCCTGATCGGCCATGGTGACTGTGCGAGTGGCGTACCGGCAGCCTGTCGCGGGAGCGCGGAGCATCTCCCGCATCCGGGTCACTGGTCATGCGGGGGCGGGAGAATACGGCAGGGATCTGGTCTGCGCGGCGGTTTCCGCGCTTGTGATCAATTTTATCAACAGCGCCGAGGCGGTCTGCGGCATTCGCCTGAACGCCAGGGTGGATCCGGGCGATGTCGATGTCTGGGTGGACGACTACAGGGACGTGCAACTGCTGGCGCGCAGCCTGGTTGACGGATTGACGCGGATGGGAGCCGAGCGGGAGGGCTACGTCCGGGTGTTGTCAGACGGCAGCGGAAAATGAGCGGGGAAAGTCATGATGGAGGGGATCGGCATGCTACGGTTTGATCTGCAGTTGTTCGCCCACAAAAAGGGCGTTTCGTCCACAAGGAACGGTCGGGACAGCGAATCGAAACGGCTTGGCGTCAAGCGGAGCGACGGTCAGTTCGTGACGGGCGGCAGCATTCTGGTCCGCCAGCGGGGGACGAAAATCCATCCCGGCGTGAATGTGGGGCGCGGACGCGACGACACGCTGTTCGCGACTGTCGACGGACGTGTAAAATTTGAACGCTTCGGCAAGGATCGCAAGCGGGTGAGCGTGTACCCGGTGGTTCGGCAGGAAGAGGCGGCCCAGCAAGCCTGACCGGCGTTCAACCGATGGCCGGGAAGGGCCGGACGGAAAACCCAGTTGCTGCGCGCGACTGGGTTTTCCGCGTGAACGACCTCATATGAAAGGGGGCGTGGGTTTGTTTATCGATACGGCGACTGTGGAAGTGAGAGCGGGAGACGGCGGGAACGGCATGGTCGCGTACCGCCGGGAGAAATACGTCCCCATGGGCGGACCGGCCGGCGGCGACGGCGGGCGGGGCGGCGATGTCTATTTCGCGGTGGACGAAGGACTGCGGACGCTGCTGGATTTTCGCTACAAGCGCCTGATCCGGGCGGAGCGCGGGGAAAACGGAAGGATCAAGAACCAGCACGGCGCAGACGCGGACGATCTGGTGGTCCGCGTGCCGCCGGGAACCGTGGTGCGCGACGCGGAGACGGGAGCGTTTTTGGCCGATCTGACGGCGGAAGGTCAGCGGTCGCGCATTGTGCGCGGTGGAAGGGGCGGCAGGGGAAACGCGCATTTTTCCAGCGCGCGCAACAAGGCGCCCGATATGGCGGAACGCGGGGAACCGGGGGAACAAAAGACGGTGCGGTTGGAATTGCAGTTGATCGCCGATGTCGGTCTTGTCGGATTGCCAAGCGTGGGCAAATCCACCCTGCTGTCGGTGGTGAGCGCCGCCAGGCCGAAGATCGCGGCGTATCACTTCACCACGCTTGCGCCTAACCTGGGGGTCGTGAGCGTCGGAGACGAGGTTTCGTTCGTATTGGCCGATCTTCCGGGCCTGGTGGAGGGCGCCCATCTTGGGCAGGGACTCGGCCATGAGTTTTTGCGCCACGCGTCGCGGACGCGCGTATTGATCCATGTGATCGATATGGCGGCGACGGAAGGAAGGGATCCTGTCGCCGATTGCGTGATTATTCAGGATGAGCTGCGTTCGTACAGGGAGGGATTGGAGCGGCGTGCGCAGATCGTGGCGGCCAACAAGATGGACATGCCGGGGGCTGACAGCCACCTGGAAGCGTTTCGCAAGGCATACCCG
Organism: Bacillota bacterium; assembly: GCA_021821225.1. The sequence continues at coordinate 8,081 of JAKACR010000061.1, forward strand.
GATACGGAGATCATGCCGATTTCGGCGCTGTCCGGCGAGGGGGTCAGAGCGTTGATGGGGCGAGCTGCGCAATTGCTGCGCGAACAGGAAGGGATGGAGAAGTCCGCTTCGGAAGCGCCGCAAGGGGATGGTGCGCCGGATAAGAACACGGTGACATTCCGCGTTCGTCCGCGTGAGGATGGATTTTCCATTTTGCGTGATGGCCCGGTATTTGTCGTTCAGAGCGCAGGGTTGGACAGGCTCGTGCATATGACGGACTTCACGCAGGAGGATGCGGTCAAGCGCTTCCAGACCATCTTGCGCCGAAACGGCGTCGACGAAGCGTTGCGCAATGCGGGCGCGCGCAACGGAGATCAGATCCGGGTGGGCGACATGGAGTTCGATTTTGTCGATTGAGGGGGAAGCGTTGCATGTACACGGGCAACGAAGGGGTGACGCGCGATTTTGTCGCGACGGCCCTCATCGTCCACAAGGGGCGCGTCGCTCTTTTACTGCACGACAAGCTGGGTCGCTGGCTGCCTCCGGGCGGGCATATCGAACAGCCGGAATTGCCCGAAGCGGCCGCCGTGCGGGAGGCCAGGGAAGAACTGGGGATTGACATCGAGATCGTGGCCGAACGCGAACCTGCGGGGTTCGACCATGCCCTCGCCCGTCCGGCCGGCGTTCAATTGGAGGATATCGCGCCGGGACACCAGCATATCGACCTGTTGTATTTTGCCCGCCCGCGCGGAGCGGTGGGTCTTGTGCACAACGAGGAGTCGAGGGCCTGCGGTTGGTATACTCCTGCGGAGATGCGTGCGATGGGCGTGGACGATGAGGTCGTGGCATGGAGTGAAAAGGCCCTTCGCACGCTATCCGGACGATGACGGACCGCCTGGTGGTGCCGCGAGCGGTTTTGGCGGCGATTGAAGACCATGTCGTCCGCCATCTTCCGATGGAAAGCGGCGGAATCCTGCTCGGCCGCGCATCCGGCGCGGATCGCGTTGCCGAGGAATTTGCGCCGCTGGACAGCGCCGCGCCCTCCGAGCGACAATACCTGGCGGACGCCGCGAAATGTGTACGGGAGGTCTACCGCGCACACCGCGCATCGCTGGTCATCGTGGCAACCGTCCACAGTCATCCGGCGGGAAATACCCGGCCGTCTCTCCATGATCTCCAATCCGCTTTTGGCTATGACTGCTGCTGGCATCTGATCGCCGGTTTTTCCGGGGACGCCGTCACTTTCGGCGTATACCGATACCGCAAAGAGCGGCAGCACCTGTCCTATTCCCCCGTTATGCTATCCATTCCTCAAAGTGAAGGCACTCTCCAAGATTCATACAAATCCACTCAACTGTAAAAAGGTATCACGCCGCCCACTTCGAACAGTGTGTTCCAAAGGGGGTGGGTTCATGAGCGTCCATCTGCCGATGACCGCGGAAATGGATGCGGCGGATCTGGCGGACGCCATCCTGGCGCGCGCTTTGCTTGTCGGCGCATCCGATATTCACCTCAACCCCGCCGGAGACCAGTCGCGCGTGTTCTTGCGGGTGCACGGCCGGGTGGTGAGCTTATTTGAGCTGACCGGTTTGCCCGACCTTGTCCCAAAAGCGGTGATGCAACGGATCAAGGTGCTGGCGAAGATGCAACTGGGGGAGCAGCGGCGCCCCCAGGATGGTCAGATGCGCATGACGGTGTCCGGCGTCACTGTTGAAGGAGATCTTCGTATCGCGGCGATTCCGACGGTGCTTGGAGAACGCATGGCCATACGGGTCATTCCGGCAAACGGACAGTGGGATTCGCTGGAGAATAGCGGGATGTCGCACAGTCAGCTTGCGCAGGTGCGGAATGCGCTGCAAAAAGGCGGGGTAGGGGTCGTGCTTGGCCGGGTCGGCTCAGGAAAGAGCACCACGCTGCACGCCATGTTGCGTGAACGGAGTTCGGTCGGCGCCACGGTGGTGACGATTGAGGATCCTGTGGAGCGCAGGGTGGACGGATATCAGCAGATTGAGGTGGACGAGCGCCATGGTCTTACGTTTGCGGTGGCGTTGCGAGCCGCGCTGCGCCAGGATCCGGATATTCTGATGGTCGGGGAGATTCGCGACAGTGAGACGGCGGAAACCGCTGTGCGGGCGGGACTGACAGGACACTTGGTATTGACCACCATGCATGCGGACGATGTCGGTCAGGTCGCGGCGCGCTTCCTCGAACTGGGTGTCGGAGCCCGGTACGTCCAGGAAGCATTGCGTATTGCGATTTGGCAGAAGCTTGTCGAGATCATCTGTCCGGACTGTCGCGGGACGGGTTGCGGCCAATGCGCCGGAATTGGCGTGCTGGGTAGAAGGGCGGTATTTGAAGTGGCGATGTGCGAAAACGGGCGGACCGACCCGGCGCACGACGCAAACGTCGTATGTGAAGCGCAAACCGATTTTCGGGAGGTGCCAACCATTCGTGCGGCAGCGCGCAAACGCCAGAACGTTCGAGTTGCTCTTGGACGATCTGACGGAACTGGTCGAGTCCGGCGTTGATCTTGACGGTTCCTTGCGGATCGTTGCGGCGCGCGGTAGACAGGTGGCGGAAACGGCGACGCATGTACACCAGGCGCTGCGCGGAGGCAGTCAGATAGCCGATGCGCTCTGGCGGTTGGGTTGCCCGGAGATGGTTGTCGGCATGGTGCGGGTCGGTGAATTGACAGGGGAGTTGGGGAGAGCCATCCACAGCTCCGCCGATTATTTGACAAGACGCCGCTTGCGAATGGAGCGCTTGCGCAAGGCGCTGGCCTATCCAGTCCTGCTTGCGGTGCTGTCGACCGTCGTCGTGTATATTCTCGATTTCGCTGTCCTGCCGGATTTTCAGGAGATGTATCAAGCGCTCGGTGTCGGCATGAGTCCCAGCATGGTGTGGTGGGTGCACACGGCAGTACGGGTTTCCGAACTAGTGCCGGGGCTTTTGCTCGCGAGCCTCGCAGGCATCTGGCTGTTGCACAGGGCGGCGGGCCGTCCGGTCAGGCGCCGCATTGCAACTATTCTCCTGGGTTGGCGATGGGGGAGAGGATGGATGCAATACTACATCGCCAGGCGGGTATGGGAGGTGCTGTCATTTGCCTTAAACGGCGGCATGGACCTGCTTGCGGCGTTGCGCGCGCTGGAGCGATCCGACGAGATGGGCATGGCGGATGTCTGGAGCGAAGTGGTCGGGCAGGTGGAACATGGCCTTCCGTTGTCCGCGGCGCTGCAGCGACGTCCGGAGATGCCCGAGGCCGTTTTGAGTCTGTTGCATGTCGCGGAACACACCGGGGATATCGCGCTCGGGGCAAAGCGCATCTACCGGCATCTCGACGGTGTTGTGGAACGGACGGTCGACCGTCTGCTGGAGGGCATCGAACCTGTGGCGACGATCATCCTCGGAGGAGTGGTGGGAGGAGCCACGCTGCTGTTTTTTTATCCCATGCTTGAGCTGATCAGGCAGATGGCTTAGGAGGTTAAAAAGATGGGGTTGCGGATCATCGGGCGAAGCAAAAGAAGTGGGCGCAACAAGGGAGAGGACGGGTTTACGCTGGTGGAGATGGTCGTGGCGCTGTTCATCGCCGCGGTGATCATGGCCATCGCGATTCCCAATCTGCAGGCCGCC
>JAKACR010000062.1 GCA_021821225.1 Bacillota bacterium
GGAACCGCTCCAAGCGCGCGCTTGAGTGCTCCGGTCCCTGCCCCTCATAGCCGTGCGGCAACAGAAGGACGAGGCCGCAATCCTGACGCCACTTGGCGCCGCCGGACGACAGGAACTGGTCGATGATCACCTGCGCGGCGTTGGCGAAATCGCCGTATTGGGCCTCCCAGATCACGAGCGTTTCCGGCGCCTGCACACTGTAACCGTACTCGAAGCCAAGGACGGACGCTTCGGAGAGCGGGCTGTTGTAGACGGCAAAGGAAGCGTTCGTACCGTCCGCCGCCTGCAGCGGACAGAACCTTTCGCCCGTCGCCGTATCGTGCCAGACCAGGTGTCGTTGGCTGAACGTGCCGCGTTCGGAGTCCTGTCCGGTCAGGCGCACAGGAATGCCGTCGGCCAGGATGGACGCGAACGCAAGCCATTCGGCAAACGCCCAGTCCACCTTGCCTTCCGGATCAAACGCTCCCGCCCGCCTGTCAAGGATGCGGGCGAGTTTCGGATACAGCGCAAAGCCTGCGGGCAATTCGCGCGAACTGTCGTACAGTTCACGCAATCGTTCGCGTGCGACTTGCGTGGCCGGAACCTCTTCTTCCGCCGTCGGTTGCACCTCGGGTTTCCCGCTTCCTCCCCATCCTTTTCCACCCATTTCCTGTCCGTCTTTCGCGCTGTGCGCCGCCTCAAGTTCTTCCCGGCATTGCCGCGCCATGGCGTCCATCTGCTCTTTTGTGACCACGCCGGCTTCCTGCAACTGCTTGCCGTACAGCTCGCTCACGCGCGGATGGGCGGCGATCTTCTCATACATCAGGGGCTGTGTGAAAGATGGATCGTCCATCTCATTGTGGCCAAAACGCCTGTATCCAATGAGGTCGATCATAAAATCGCGCGCGAAGCGCTGACGGTATGCGTGCGCAAGGTCGATGGCGGCGAGACACGCCTCTGGGTCATCGGCGTTGACGTGGACGACCGGAATGGCGAACCCTTTGGCGAGATCGCTCGCGTACAGTGTGGAGCGGCCCTGCTCCGCTTCGGCGGTGAAACCGATGCTGTTGTTGGCGATCAGGTGGATCGTCCCGCCCGTGCGGAATCCCTCCAGGGCCGACAGGTTCAGCGTCTCGGGGACGATGCCCTCGCCGGGAAAGGCGGCGTCGCCGTGAATCAGTACGCAGAGCGCGCTGTCCATATTCTGCGCCGGATTGCCGGGGGTCGTGCGGATGTCCTGGGCGGCTCGCGTAAAACCTTCGACGACGGGATCGACGAACTCCAGGTGGCTCGGGTTGTTGGCGAGTGTGACGTGAATCGAGCCAAATTCCTCGATTGTCGCACGCGCGCCCAGGTGGTACTTGACATCGCCCGTCCAGCCCGCATTGATCCCCATCGAACCTTCGGACGGGACAAGTTCCTTGTTCGGGGCCGCGTGAAATTCCGCAAAGATATCCTCGTACGGCTTTTCGAGGACATGCGCAAGCACGTTGAGGCGACCGCGGTGCGCCATGCCCACCATCACGTCCCGCGCCCCGGATGTTCCCGCGAGGTGGATGAGTTCGTCGAGCATCGGCACGAGCGCGTCGAGCCCCTCGATGGAAAAACGTTTTTGCCCGACAAATGTGCGGTGCAGGAACGTCTCAAATTCGTTGACGCGAATCAGCCGGGCCAGCAGTGACCGGCGTTTTTCCGGCGCGAACGGCTTCTTTTCGTCCGGATACGCCACATGGCGACGCAGCCAGGCCAGTTGTTCCGCATCGTGGATATGGCTGAATTCATAAGCGGTGGAACCCGTGTACACCCTGCGCAGGTGTTCCGCCGCATCCGCCGCGCTGCTGACATCCTTGGGCGCTTCCGGCCAGATGGTGAGAGCGGGCAATTGGCGGAGTTCGGCGTCGGCCACACCGTAGTAGGACGGCTCCAGCACGGGCAGAGCGGGGAGCTCACCGTTCAGCGGGTCGATGCGCGCCGCTAAGTGCCCGAATGTGCGGATGCCGTCCAGCAGGCGCAGAGCGGCCGCGGCGATGCGCGCCTTTGCGGTGAGGTCGAATGCTTGCGTGGGTGGCGCGGCGGCGCTCGTCGTTGCCTGCCATGCGCCCGGTTCGCCCCATATTTCAAACCAAGCGCGCGTCGTTGTGTCAACCGATTCCGGATCCTGCATGAATTTTTCGTAAAGCTCTTCCGCGTAAGCCAGATTGGCGGCAGAGAACGCCGCCCACGGCTGTGAACGTGAACCTGACGCAGGATTCATGGCAATCCCCGCCTTCATTCGATTTCCACCCATATGGCGCCGTTTTCCTCGCGGACGGCGAACGTCTGCACTGGCGTCACGCAGGGCAGTTTGACCGCCTTGCCTGTCTGCACGTCGAATTGCCCGCCGTGCAACGGGCACGTGACAATGTGACCGGTGAGTGTACCCGCGCAAAGTGACGCGCGCGCGTGTGTGCAGATGTCGGACGTTGCGAAAAAACCGTTTGTCAACCGGTACAGGGCGACCTCTTCCTCATCGAGTTCAAACCGCCGCATGTCCCCCACTTCCAGTGCGCTGCTTTCACACGCTTGAATCCATGGCATGACCGACCATCCTGCCTCCCGTTCTCTCCCTGTCAGAAGACGGCCGCGTGGGCCATGACGCCGTCGTGGACGCCTCTCAGGTAATCGTCCGGTAACCCGTCCGCGAATGCGGCGGGCAATTGCAGCGAAAACCCGGACAGGAATCCCTCGACATAGAGTGGACAATACATTGTGTCAACAAACTGGCGCCAATTGCAAGTTCTCCACGCCGGGTTCCCCTGTGCGCGCTCGGCAAAGCGCACGACGGCGGCAAACGGGCCGCACCGTGCGGCGTTCGGATCGTCATCGCCGTCCGGCGTAAAGCCAATGGCTTCATAGGCATCAAACACATCTCCGGGATTCAGGCGTCTGCACTCGCCGCCCCAGATATCCCATCCGGTAAGCTTGGCCGCTTGTGTGACAGTGCGCAGGTGGCCCATCGCCTGTGACACGTCGGCAAACGGTATCGTGTGATGCTGTTCCATAGTATTTCCCCCCGCGGCGCGATCATCAAGCCGTCAGAATTTGAGCACGCGAAGCCGGAAGTGCCCCGGTTCGAGCTGCGCGACCGCGACGTTCATCCCAAGGTCCTCCAGGGCCGCGATCAGGGGTCCGGTGCGGTGTGGCACATGCACCTCGCACACGGTGCCCGACGGCGCTTCCCTGATCAGATTCACGATCTCATGGCGGGGATGGTGCCCTTGGCGGATCATATTGCGCGCGTCGATTGTCAACAGGTGATCTTCATGATTGATTTCCAACATATTCCTCTCCCCTTTGCAGGACTGTCAGCACCGTCATGCCGGATTGGCGGACGGTCTCCAGGCGGATGCCGCCGTTGCACACGAGTTTCAGTTCTTCCGCGCACGAAAAGAGCGCCGGTTCGTCGAGCCATAACTCAAGCGCGCTGCAGGAGTCATTGTGCAGCCAGGCCGTGGCGATGTCCGCCAGGAGGGCGCGGCGCGCCCCGTGCTCCAACGCCCGGCAGTCGAGCGCATACGCGGCGGTGTCTGGGTTTGTCGCGTGTTCCGGACGGCGGCGAAACTGCGTCGCATAGTGCTTCGGACCTAGCCGCAATTGCGAGGACGCATAGCCTTTCTTGCCGAGCAGTTTGATCAGGGGCACGGGCGAAAACGGTGCGTGCAGTTCAAACACGTCAGCCTCCGTCACGCTCTGCACGGTGTCCATGATGAGATTGAAAGGTTTTTGCCGAGCTTGCAGCAACTGTCGTACGTCGAGGCGAACGATTTTTGGCGGCATGCGTCTCCCTCCACGCTGTGCGGCTTCATCGTCACACTAGCGCGCCCTTGGCGTCTTTGCTGTGCCGAAGGTCACACCTTGTGTGGCGAATTTGCGGCACAGTGACACAGCGCACAGTGTGCGGCGCGCGTCCCGGCGACAATATCTCCGTGCAGGACGATGTGCAGGGGGGTTGACGATGCAAAGGAATTCGCTGCAGTTTCAGGATCAGATGGTACGCCCGGTATTCCAGCAGGGGGATGCGCGGATTGTGCAGTTGTCCCTGCAAAAAGGGCAGGGGCTATTCAAACACAAGGCGCGCCAGACGCTCAACCTGGTCGTGCTCGACGGCCGGATCGAGTTTTCCGAACCGGAGACAGGGGAAACGGCGCAGCTTGGCGCGACGGACATGATCACGGTCCCGCCGCAGCGCGAACATGAAGTGCGGGCGCTGGAAACCAGCACGGCCCTGCTCATTTTCATGCCGGAAATCGCCGCGGCCAAACCGTCTTTAGCCGAGCATGTGACGGTCTACAGCCAGCCCGATCTGCTGGACCAGATTGACCCGTCTTTGCATTCGCTTGTGGCGGATCATGTGGACCTGTGCAAATTGCTGGAGAATGCGCGCGAGCCGTGGGATGAGGAGAAGGCGCAAAGGGTGCTCGACGCTGTCAAAGGAGAACTGGAAGAGCATTTTGTCTTTGAGGAGCGGATCGTTTTCCCGCGCCTCGCCCCGTATGTCGGCGGAGCGGATGTCGGCCCGGTGGCGCGGCTGCTTGAGGAGCACGCCAATCTGCGCAAACTGTACGCGGATTGCGCCGCGATGCAGCACAGCGGAGCGCCGGTTCTGGGCGACCACCTCAATCAATTGCGCGGCACGCTGCTCAACCATCTGGGCAAAGAGGACAGCCACATCTTCCCGATGGCCACTCGCCTGCTTTCTCCGGATGACAAGCGGGCGATCGCGGAGGAACTGGGCGCGCACGACGCGACGCAGTGAGGAGGGTGCGAAATGGTCACGAAGGAACAAATATTGGAGGCCTTGCATGATGTGGAGGATCCGGATGTCCATCGCAGCATCGTCGAACTGGACATGGTCAGGAAGGTGGACATAGACGGAACCCACATTCACGTCGAGATCCTGCTCACGATCAAGGCCTGTCCGCTGCACGCGATGATCGAAAAATCGGTGCGGGAGCGGCTGGTGCAACTCGACGGCGTTCTGACGGTCGACGTGACGGTCGACCATATGACGGACGAACAGCGGGCCAAATTTGCCGAAAAAGTGCGCGGCCGTCCGGCCAAAGCCAACCCTGCGCTGCTGGAACCGGACCAGAAGGTGATGTTCATCGCGGTTGCCTCCGGCAAGGGCGGCGTCGGCAAATCGACCGTCACGGCCAACCTGGGCGTGGCGCTCGGCCGCAGGGGACTGCGCGTGGGGATCGTGGACGCGGACATTCACGGCTTCAGCATTCCCGGCATCTTCGGCATCAAGGACAGGAAGCCGACGGTGGTGGACGACATGATCTTTCCGATCGAGGTCGGCAATGTCAAGGTGATCTCGATGCAGTTTTTCGCCCCGCCGAACAGTCCCGTCATCTGGCGCGGACCGATGCTGGGCAAGATGTTGCGCAACTTTTTCAGCGAGGTGTACTGGGGCGACCTGGACATCGTCCTGCTCGACCTGCCGCCTGGGACGGGCGACATCGCGCTGGACGTGCACCAGATGCTCCCGAAAAGCAAGGAACTGCTCGTGACGACACCGCAGGAGACGGCCGCCGACGTGGCGGTGCGCGCGGGACTCATGGCACAGCGCACGGCGCACGAGATCCTTGGCGTCGTCGAAAACATGGCCTATTTTGAATGTCCGGAAAGCGGTCGCCGTAGCTACCTGTTCGGCCGGGACGGCGGCGATCGCGTGGCGCATGATTTGAACACGCGGGTGGTGGCGCGCATCCCGCTTGCCGAAATGGACGGCGAGGCGTCGCCGCTGTTCGCGGCGGAAACTCTGCAAGGACGCGGATACGACGAATTGGCGGCATTCATCCAAAAGATTGTCGAACGCGACCTGGCTGGTGTTCAATAGACCCGAGGGGGTCGGGTGACAATGGACGGTGTGGTAATCGCGTTACAGGCCGGATTGCCGCGTCCCATGAAAGAATGGGCGGAATCCAGCGCAGCGGCGGTGATGAGCGGCTATGTCAAGCCGCCGGTTGCGGGGGATGTGTGGATCGGCAGGGACCACGTGGCGGGAGATGGACAGGGCGATCTGGTCAACCACGGCGGTCGGGACCGCGTTGTGCTCGCCTATCCGGGGAGCCACTATCCGTTGTGGCGGCGTGAACTGGGAGTGAACCTGCCGTACGGCGGATTTGCGGAAAACTTCAGCGTGGCGGGGCTCACCGAGGCGGATGTGTGCATCGGCGACGTGTTTCAAGTGGGCGGAGCCGTTTTGCAGGTGTCCGAGACACGCATACCGTGCTGGAAAATCTCGCGGCGCTGGGGGATCGACGATCTGCTGGATCGCGTGATCGCGACCGGGCGCACGGGGTTTTTCCTGCGCACACTGCAGGAGGGGGCGGTGCGTGCCGGGCACGCCATGCAGCTTATCGAGCGCCCGTATCCGAACCTGCCGGTCTCGCTGGTGCACACGGCATACCTTGGCAAGGCGGATGAGCGCGTTGCGGCAGAACTGACCGCCTGTCCCGCGCTGTCCGCCCGCCAGCGGCAGCGCTTCATATCAGGGGACATGTGAGCGCGTCTGCATCGTGGCTTTATCCCATGTCTGCGTGGCGGCGCGTGATGTTTGCAGAATCATGGCATACGAGGTGAGATGGGCATGACGATCAAGTTCACTGGGCATCTGACATTGAAATTGGGCGCGGCGTGGCGTTCGCTGGATGAGACAAACAAGCGCGATGTGGCGCAGCAGGCGGAGGCCGTATTCGCAGGGCGGACGACGGTGCTGCGCGGCGCCTATCTGACGCAGGGATACCGCGCCGATACGGACATCCTGCTCTGGATGTACGGCGACAGCGCGGACGACATCCAGGAGGCGCAACTTGCTTTGCGCCAGACGCCGCTGGGACGGCTGGCCGAGACGCCGCACGCTTTCATGGGCGTGACGCTGGAATCGGAGTTCAATAAATCCCACGTCCCGGCGTTCATCCGCGGGCTCGACCCGCTGGAGTACATCTGTTTTTATCCGTTCATCCGCACGCCGGAATGGTATCTGCTGCCGGAGGACGAGCGCCGCAGCCTGCTGGCGGAGCACGGCGTATTCGGACGCGAGTATCCGGCGGTGCGCACGAACAATGTGCATGCTTTCGGACTCGGGGATTTTGAGTGGCTGCTGTCGTTTGAAACGGATGATCTGGTTGAGCTTGCGCAGATGGTGCGGCGGCAGCGCGCCGCCGGAGCGCGCGCTTTCACGAAGTACGAATGGCCATTTATCGTCGGCCGGCGGACGGGATTCGCACAGGCATTGGCCAAGTGCTGATCCGCGCCGGAACCCCCTCCGGGAGCGTGTGAAAATCCTGTGAGCGTGCGGGTAGAAAGGTACGGTAGGGTGTATAATGGACGGAGAGGAGACATGCCATAACAGACGTATTGTGAGGGATCGCATGTGAAATGGCCGCGTCGACTCGGCGTGCTGCTGGTGGTCGCCGCCTTGCTTGTCAGCATCGGCATTGCGATGGGCAAACAGGGACCGCAGGTGGCTCCGGAACCGGGTTATGTGGCGCCGAATTTTACGCTGACGGATTTTCAGGGTAAGTCGCTCAGCCTGAACAGCTTTCGCGGACAGCCGGTGTTCCTGAACTTCTGGGCGTCCTGGTGTCCGCCTTGTCGCGCCGAAGCGCCGGATCTGGTGAAGATGTACCACAAATACGGCGCGCGGATCCAGTTTCTCGGCGTGAATCTGACAGGCAGCGACACCCGGGCCAACGCGCTCGCGTTCATGCGGCAGATTGGCATGACCTACCCTGTCCTCATGGATACCACGCTTTCCGTGACAGGGCAGTACCGCGTGATCGGCATCCCCACCAGCCTGTTCATCAATCGCAAAGGCATGATTGTCGCGCGCATCACGGGGCCCATGACGCTGCCCGTCATGCGTCAGGAATTCACGAAACTGCTGCATCAGCAAACCTGAGATCCGCATCATTGGCTCCCGGGTTCCCTGGGATCCGGCCCGTCCGGGGACAGTCCGGCTTTGGATGGGATTGTGTGCATGACGGCGGAGTTCTGGCGAAAGGAGCGCATTTGTGACCTCTGCTCCCAGCGTGTGGATCGCATTTCTCGCGGGGATCCTGTCTTTTGTGTCGCCCTGCTGCCTGCCGCTCTACCCGTCTTACATCTCCTACATCTCCGGCGTGACCGTCGACCGCGGCGGCCTTGCGCCCGTCACGCGCGAGATGCGTCGACGCGCCCTGTCGCACGCCGTCTTTTTCGTGCTCGGGTTCTCCGTGATCTTCGTCGCCCTCGGCGCGTCCGCCAGCCTGATCGGCGTCGTGTTCGTCGAGTACAAGACCGTCATCAGCCGTATCGGCGGCGTCGTCATCATCGCGATGGGACTGTTGCTGCTTGGGGTGATCAGGCCGGAATTTCTGGCGCGCGAATTCAAATGGCAGGTGAGGGGCAGGCGGGGGGGATACCTCGGCGCGTTTGTCGTCGGTGTGAGCTTTTCGGCGGGGTGGACGCCCTGCATCGGCCCCATTCTGGCGTCGGTCATCACGCTGGCCGCCACCAGCGAGGTTGGCGGCGGGCTGTTGATGGCGTTTTACGCGCTTGGCTTTGCGTTGCCTTTTCTTCTGCTGGCGTACACGCTCGGCTCCGTTCGCTGGTTGCAGCGGTACAGTGAATGGACCAGCCGCGTCGGCGGAGCCGTCATGATCCTGATGGGCGTACTGCTTTTGACCGGGCAGATGACATTGATCACCGCGTGGCTCATCCGGCTGTTCGGCGGTTATGTGGGGCCGTGAGCGGGCCTGCCGAAAGGTTCAGTATGCCATATTGCCGCCGAAGCTCATGATCCAGATGGAGCCGAGAACCACGGTGAGCGTGAAGACTGCGGCCAGCGTCAGCGCCCACACGTGATAGCCCGGGCCGCGGCTCTCCGCGACGTGCATGAAAAAGAACAACTGGACGAAAATCTGCAGGCTTGCCAGCAACAGGATGACGGACAGGATCCACACGGGAGCGCCCGCGCGCGCGATCACCAGCCAGAGCGCGGATGCCGTCAGCAGGACCGAAAGGATGTAGCCGACGACGTGCGACCAGGGGAATTCGTATTTTTCGCCGCGCCGCGCCGGTTTGTTCATATCGTCATGAGAAACTGCCATGTCACCTGAGCACCCCCATCAGATAGACCACGGTGAAGATGAACACCCAGACAATGTCGAGAAAGTGCCAGTACAGGCCGACGATGAACAGCTTGCGCGCCGTGACGGCCGTGATGCCGCGCCGCACAAGCTGGTAGGCAACCGTCAGCATCCACAGGATTCCCAGGGAGACGTGTGAACCGTGCGTGCCAACCAACGTGAAGAAGGCGGAGAGAAAGCCGCTGCGCTGCATGGTCGCGCCGCGCATGGCGTACGTGATGAACTCGTCGAGTTCAAAGCCGATGAACACCAGGCCGAGCAGGATGGTGACAGCCAGCCACGCGAGCAGCCCCGTCCGGTTGCCCCGCCGCATCTCGTGCGTGGCGAGCCCGCACGTGAAGCTGCTCGTCAGCAGCGCGAACGTCTCCGCCGTAAAGCCCGGGATGTCGAACAGTTGCGCGCCGGCCGGACCGCCCGCCGTATTGCCGCGCAACACGGCGTAGGTGGCGAACAGACAGGCGAACAGCAGCAGATCGGTCGTCAGAAAGATCCAGAAACCGGTGATTTTCAGGTCACCGTCTTTGGTGGAGTATTCGAGCGGGACATCCGCCGCGCGCATACTGCGCATCCACCCGTCGTGTGCGATCGCCATCGTCATGACCTCCCGAATGCGGCTTCCGTCTGTTCAATTTCTTCGACCGGGATGTGGTAGTCGGTATCGTAGTCGAGCGAACGGAACAGCAGCGTGAGCAGCACGCCCGCCAGTCCGGCGGCCGCCACGATGTACCAGCCGAAGACCGCGCCGAACCCGCCGGCAAAAAAGCATACGCCGAGGATGAAGGGCCGCCCCGAACGCTTCGGCATGTGAATCGGCTGCAGCGGTTCCGCGCTGTGCGTCAGATTCAGCCCCTGTTTTTTCTGTTCTTTCATGGCCCACCAGGCATCGCGGGAATCGACGGCCGGAATGCGCGCGAAGTTATAGTGCGGAGCGGGCGACGGGAGGGACCATTCCAGCGTGCGTCCGTTCCACGGGTCGCCGGTCACATCGCGTTCCCCGTACCGGACGCTGTACAGGATGCCGATCACGATCACGATGAACGCCACTCCCATCACGTACGCGCCGATGGTCGCGATCAGGTTGAGAACGCCCCAGCCAAGTCCGGGAGGGTACACGTACATGCGCCGCGTCATGCCCATGAGACCGAGCGGATACAGTGGCAGAAAACAGACGTAAAACCCGATGTTGAACAGCCAGAAACCCCAGCGTCCGAGCCGTTCGTTCAAGCGAAAACCGAAGATCTTGGGCCACCAGTAGTACATGCCGGCCAGCATGCCGAAGACGACGCCGGAGATGAGCACCTGGTGGAAGTGCGCGATCAGGAAGTAGCTGTTGTGGTACTGGTAGTCGGCCGGCGCGGCGGCGAGCATCACGCCGGTCGCCCCGCCCATCGCAAAGTTCGGGATGAACCCGATCGCCCACAGCATGGGCACCGTGGTGCGGATGCGCCCGCGGTACATGGTGAACAGCCAGTTGAACACCTTGACGCCCGTCGGAATTGCGACGCCCATGGAGGCCACGGCGAAGAAGCTGTTCACGTCGGGGCCGGCGCCCATGGTGAAAAAATGGTGCACCCAGACGAAGTAGCTGAGGACGGAAATGGTCATCAGCGAGAGCCACATCGACGTGTAGCCGAAGATGCGTTTCCCGGAAAACGTGCTGAATACTTCCGAAAATATTCCGAACGCCGGAAGCACCACGATGTACACCTCCGGATGGCCCCAGATCCAGAACAGGTTCACGTACATCATGGAGTCGCCGCCCTGCGTCATCGTGAAGAAATGCGCGCCCGCGACGCGGTCGATCAGCAGCAGCGCCAGGGCGGCGGTGAGCGCGGGAAAGGCGAACACGATCAGGATGGACGAGGCGAGCACGGACCAGGTGAACAGGGGCATCTTGGTCAACGTCATGCCCGGCGCGCGCATTTTTAAGATCGTCACGAGGAAATTGATGCCCGTCGCCATACTGCCGATGCCGGAGATCTGCAGGGCGAGCAGGTAGAAATTTTCTCCCGGACCGCTGTCAAATCCAAGTCCCGCGAGAGGCGGGTAGCTCGTCCAGCCGGCGTCGGGCGAACCGCCGATCACGAACGAGATGTTGAGCAACAGCGCGCCAAAGAAGAACAGCCAGAAGCTGATCGCGTTCAAATAGGGAAACGCCACGTCGCGCGCGCCGATTTGCAGCGGCACGGCGATATTGAACATGGCGAAGATGAACGGCATCGCCATGAACAGGATCATGATCGTGCCGTGCGTGGTGAAAATCTGGTCGTAGTGTTCGGCCGCCAGGAATTTCATGTTGGGCAGCATCAGTTGCGTCCGCATGAGCAGCGCGTCGACGCCGCCGCGGAACATCATCAGCAGTGCGGCGACCATGTACATGATGCCGATTTTCTTGTGATCGACGGTCGTCAGCCA
>JAKACR010000063.1 GCA_021821225.1 Bacillota bacterium
ATCAATCCCCTGATCCAGCGGGCGGCGCAACAGGCGCTGGCGACCGTGCAGAAGCGGTTCACCCCTGCGCACGCGGCGATCATCGTGGCGGATCCGTACACGGGAGCCGTTCTGGCGATGGCCACTCTGCCGCATTACAATCCAAACCGTTACTGGCAGTATCCCGCCTCCACGCTCTACACCAACTGGGCCATCTCCGATCCGTTTGAGCCGGGTTCCACCTTCAAGCCCTATACGCTCACCGGCGCGCTGACCACGCACGCAATCAATCTGAATCATACTTACATGTCCGGCGTCATTTACGTGAACGGGGTTCCCATTCGCGACTGGAATCTGTACGGGTGGGGGAGGATCACCTATGCCCAGGCGATGATCAATTCTAGCAATGTGGGCTTTGTGCGCATCGGACAGGCGGAGGGCGTGAAGACGTTCTATCACTATCTGCGGCAGTACGGCTTTACGCAGCCCACCGGCATTGATCTGCCAGGGGAGGCCGGATCGATCATCTTTCCCGAAAAGAATCTCAATCCGGTGGATTTTGCCACCATGACATTTGGCCAGGGACTGGCTGTAACGCCCATCCAGCAGGTGGCCGCCATCAGTGCGATCGCCAATGGCGGCCACCTGCTCACCCCTTATCTCGTTTCGAAAATCGTCTCGCCAGCCGGCAAGGTGGTGTATCGCCATACGCCCCACGTGGTGCGGCGGGTGGCCTCGCCGGCCATCATGAAACAGATCACGCAACTGATGGTCAAAACGGTCAATCAGGATCCGCAGGGGGCAGTCGGCGTGATTCCCGGCTACCAGGTGGCGGGGAAGACGGGCACGGCGGAGATTCCCAAACCGGGCGGCGGTTATTATGCGAACCTGTATAACCTGTCTTTCATTGGCTTCGCGCCGGCCAACCACCCGGCCGTCGTCGTGTTTGCCACCGTCAATGAACCGCATCACACTGCGCAATGGGGAGATTGGGTCGCGACGCCCGCCGCCAATTTTGTCATGCGAAGGGCGCTTGGCATCCTGCATGTGCCGCCGCAACAGACCTTTGCGTCGCAGCAGATCACGACAGCCGTTCCGCACGCCCAGTACGTCACGGTGCCGGCGCTTTCCGGCCAGTCCGTCCAATCCGCCGCAAAGCGATTGGCCGCGCTTGGACTGGGAATGCGAAGCGCGGGCGGAGCAGGTGTGATTGAACGGCAGTGGCCTCAGCCGGGAACGCGGCTGAGCGTGCACAGTCTGGTCGCGGTGGGCGCCGAAGGATCCAGCCGCGACGTTCATGAAGCGGTCGTTCCGGATCTGGTCGGCCTTCTGGCGACGCAGGCCATGCATCTGTGCGCCTGGATCGGACTGACGCTGCGCCTGCACGGGGTGGGCTATACGGTGGCGCAGAGCGTTCCTCCCGGACGGTCGCTGCCTCTGGGCGCCACGCTCTACGCCACACTCCGTTGATCGAAAGCTGCATACGCGATTGTAACCGGCGTTTAAAAATGGCGTGTGTACGGCTGAAGGGGACATGGGGTATAGCGCCTGCACAGCGGGCTTTATCCCATGTCCCCTTGGCGCTTACGGTTGCACCGCGCTCTGCCACGCCTGCTGGACGGCGGCCAGTCCCTTGGCGGCCGACTCGTTGCCAATCCACACCGGCGCCATCAATTGGGTGAAGGGCGTCGTGAGGACAGACGCGTTGTTCACCACGTTGGCCGGATCAGGAAAGTCGTGCTGGACACCGCCCAGATAAACCTGCTTGAACTGCGCTTTCGTCATGGAAAAACCGCGAATGCGGGACGCCGCGTCCACCCATTGATTCAGGTACTTCGTCGTGACGCGCGGAGGATTGACCTCGGCCAGATGCACGAGTTGTTCCGCGCCAAAACCGCGGGTCGCGAACAGCATGAACTGGAAGGCCGTGTGCGGATGCTGGCTCGTCCTGGAGAGATAGAATGCATTGTCCTCGCGTTGGTTCGTGTCCACACCCGCCGGTCCGTAGGGAAACGGCGCGATGGCCCACTGAAACTTGGGCTTGGCCACCGCAGCCTCGCGCCACAGCCATCCGCCCACTTCAACGATCCCGATGCGTCCGGTGAAAAATGGACTGCCGAGCGTTGACATCGCCGTCAATTCGCCCGCTGGCGGCGACACGCGCCACTTGGTCGTCAGATCGGCGAGCCAGGTCATCGCTTGCACCATACCGGGGCGCGTCGCGTACGTGTGTGTCAGCGGTCCGCCCCGGTAAGCGGGGCTGTACTGCGGACCGCCCTTAGCATTGAGCGGATCGGCCCCCCACTCCCACGCGAGTGAGCCGATGCTGCCCGGAGTCAAAATGGCTCCCCAGGTGGCCGTTTTGGGGTTGTTCGTGTTGTGCGTCAAGCGTTGCGCGTCATGGAGCAGGGTGGTGAGCGTGAATTGCTTGTCGGCCCAACTGGTCGGCAGAAACGGAACGTGGTACTTGCGAAAGAGTGTTTTGTTATAGGCGAGAAAAACAGGGTTGCTCAACCAGGGAATGCCGAACAACTGCCCATTTTTGCTGTACTCCTGGCGATAGAGGGCAGGGATGTAGGAAGGGCTCAGTTTGGCGGCCTTGAAATACGGGTTCAGATTCGTCACAAGTTGATGATCCACGAGTGTGTAGATGCCCGTGCTGTTCCAGTCGGTGAAAATATCGGGTGTCTTTCCTGCAGCCACGAGTGTAAGCAGTTTTTCGTTGTACGCCGCGCTGCCCGGCGTGATCACCTGGACGTGTACGCCGGGGTGGCTCTTTTCAAACGCCGTCGCCACCACTGTCGCGTACTTGTCAATCAAGGGATCTTCGGGCACCAGCCAGGAGATGTTCTTTTGCGGAGCCGCCTGCACACTCTGGCCTGTCGCCAATGCGCAGATCGCGATGGCCGACACGGCCAATCCGCGGACGGTCGTGCGCTGCTTCCTGTTTGTCATCTGCATACCCCCGTTTCCCTCAGGCCGCGAACCTGCCACGCTCTTTAAAGGGTATTGGCCCGCGCCTTCATGGGATAATTTCGTTCAATTCGGATTTATTAGTCTAAATCATCGTACGCCATTCCTGTACAGGGCGTCAAGATGGCGCTTTCATAACCTGTTTGCTTCATGCAGATGCCATGTTGCAATACGGTTTTTATTTAGAATCCATGGCGTCGGCGCGCCACCATGGGCAGGTTGACCATTTTCTCACTTTGGATTCAGCGAATGCTGCTCAGCTACAGGTAAAGACTGGAACGCCACATCTTGTGGAATGGTTCGATCGTCATCTGGACATCCGGATTCAACTGATTGGTGATGTGGCGCAATCGCTGCTCGTCAACACCTGCGCCGAATTGGCTGGCATGCGCCCCTGCGGCGTGCAGCTTGCGTTCGAACACGTCGGTGATATCCACATAGTAATTGGGTTCGTCGCAGTTGAAGAGGTACAGTTCCGAACTGCGATGGCAGACGACCTCGTCGGAGAGCTGCCGGTGATAGTACCAGCAATTCGCCCCCAGGTGGGCCGCCTCGATCATCGCAAATCCGATCGCGCGGTGATCCGAGTGGATCTCGTAACGCTTCCACGGGTCGAATGTTAGCACGACATCGGGCCGAATGGAGCGGACGAGGCGGAACAGCGTCTCTTTCAGATCGGTCGCGTACTCCAGTTCCCCGTCGCGGTAGTCCAGTTGGATAACGCGCTGGACGCCAAGACGGGCAGCCGCTTCTTCCATTTCCCTCTTGCGCGCCTGGGCAATCCGTTCGGGCGTCATGGCGGGGTCGTGACTGCCCTTTTCTCCCTGTGTGCCCACCACCAGCGTGACGTGGTTCCCGGCGTCGCACAGGCGCAGGATCGTGCCGGAACAAAAGACCTCGTCGTCAGGGTGGGCGGTGCACACAAGAATGTGTTTGTCGCGCATGATGACTCTCCGTCCTGTGGGGAAATTATCGCCTGCAAAGAGGACTTTATCACATGATAACACGGATCTTGCTGAACAAAAATTTTTGTGCCGGAGAACACAAGGCCGGAAACAAGCTTGATCGGTGGCCTGCCAAAAAGTATAATATTCGTGAAAACGTTTGCGCAAAAAAGCGATGGGAAGATCGGCAACCGATGTCGGCTGGTGGCAGAATCACATTATTCACAACAGACAGGGAGAGGGAAACGTGGCAAGACAGCATGACAGAAGACGGCGGCACAGGATGGCGGCGGCGTGTGCGCTGGTTGCGGGCGGGCTGTTCGCTCCGGGGGTGGCGGGCGCCAGAACGGCCCCGTGGTACGACGGCTTGTATCACGATTCGTGGAACGCGTTTTTCCGCGCGCCGTTTGGCGCCGATCCGACCGGGAATCCGGTGACGCTGCGCCTGGTGACGCCGCGCGGGGTGACGGCCGCCGACGTGCAGTTGTCGGACATCAACAATCACTTTTCCGCCACGGCCAGCGTGCCGATGACGCGGATGCCGGAAGCGTTGCTGGCCAGGGCAGTGGGCGCGTCCAAAGCCCGGACTGAGGCGGCGTGGCAGGCGGTGATCCCTCCGAAGTACCTCGCCGTGCCCGGAGTGCTCTACTATCAGTTCATGGCGCGACAGGGCAAAGCCGTCGCCTACTACGGCAACAACGGCAACGGTTACGGCGGAGTCGGGGTTGCGACTTCGCAGGGCGATTCACTCGTGCAGTACAAGATCACGGTGTACGCCCGTTCCTTCACGACGCCGTCATGGCTCGTCCATGGACTGATCTATGAGATTTTCCCCGATCGCTTTTATAACGGAAACAAGAAGAACGACGAGAATCCGAAGACACAAAAGGCGATCGCGACAAACGCAAACGGTAAGGAAACGCTCGTGCCGATACAATTTCATAAAAATTGGTACAGTACGCCGTACGATCCGAACATCGTGGCGAATCCCGGCTCGAAGCACTACAAGCAGGAACTGGCGCTGCGCGGAAACGGCACATGGAATACAGATTTCTTTGGCGGCGATCTGCGCGGGGTGATCGACAAACTGGGCTATCTGCAAAGCCTCGGCGTGAACACGATCTATCTCACGCCGATCTTTCAGGCGGAGTCGAACCACAAATACGATACGGGGAATTACTTTCAGATCGATCCCGGTTTCGGCACGTTGCAGACGTTCAAGGACCTGATCCGCGCCGCCAAAGCCCGCCACATGCACATCATTCTCGACGGCGTATTCGAGGACACCGGCAGTGACAGCGCCTATTTCAACCGCTTCGGAACGTACAAGAGCGTGGGAGCATGGCAGGAGCACCTCAATCCGAAGCTGAAGTCGCCCTATTACAACTGGTATCTGTGGAATCCCGGAGGCAATCCTCCCTACCAGGGATGGGCGGGCCTCGACACGCTTCCCATGACCAATACGGCGGACAAGGGTTGGCAGCAGTTCGTTTATGGCAAATGGGATCCAAAAGCCCCGACAAATCCGGCGAAAAATTCGGTCGCGCGCTATTGGCTCAGCATGGGGGCCTCCGGTTGGCGGCTGGATTCAGCCGACAACAGCAATTTTTCCGTCGCGTGGTGGACGGCATTTCGCAAGGCGGTCAAACAGGTGGATCCGCAGGCCGCCATCATCGGCGAGGATTGGAATAATCCAACAAACGACAACGGCACGGACTGGCTGACCGGCACAACCTGGGATTCGACGATGAACTATCCGTTCCGCAATGCCGTGATTTCGTTTTTCCGAGGGAATTACAACGACGGCAGCGTGCAGAACTACGCGATGAACGCACAGCAATTCAACGATACGCTGATGAAGATGCTGGAGGAGTATCCGAAGCCGGCGATGTACGCCATGATGAACCTGCTCGGTTCGCATGACACGGAACGCATCCTGACGATTCTTGAAGGCGCGCCGGACGCGACGTCACTGTCCGCTTTCCAGCAGGCGACATGGCGTCCCACTCCGGCGCAAAAAGCGTCCGGAATCCGCAAACTCGAACTGGCGACGGATTTTCAATATGGATTTGTCGGCGTGCCGATGATTTATTATGGTGACGAGGCTGGACTGATCGGTTATAAAGACCCACTTTCGCGCGGCACCTATCCGTGGGGTCGGGCAAACCAGGCGCTGATCGCGCACTACCGGTTGCTTGGAAAGATCCGCAATGCGCACCCGGTCTTGCAATCCGGGACGTTTACGCCGCTTTACGCGAGCGGGGAGACGTACGTCTTCGCCCGCGCCATACGTGGGGGGCGGGACGCGCTGGGCGCTGTGGCGAAAAACGCGACAGCCGTGGTCGCAGTCAACAACGGACCGGCCCGCACGCTGCGCGTGAATGTGGGAGGTCTGCTGCCTGACGGCACGATTCTGCGGGACGCTTTGCAAAGCGGAAAAAGTTACACTGTGCGGAGCGGATCGATCACGTTGTCCCTTGGGGCAGAAGGCGGCGCCATGCTGTTCGCCCAGTCCGATTGACCATACCGCGCGGCCGCGCATCATCTGCAGAATGAAAATTGGCTGGGTCGCCAGTGCCCCTTTGCTCGTCGCGAGTTTAGCGCAGCGGTGTTTGAGCAGGGGCCCGCCTGCCGAAGATGGATGGACCCCATTGTCCCCGGAGGGATGACAACGCTTGGCGCCTGGCCCCCATTTTCAAGACAGGGGAAAACCCCTGCGCGGGGGAAGTGGACCGCGATACTGGAACAAGCGGCATTCGATGCGGCCGTTGTACAGCTTGCGGGTCTTGTCGGCGCGGCGGCCGAGCAGTTTTTCGAAATCCGGCCGACTGGCGATCACAAACAGCGACCACGTGGGCGCCCTGTCCATCCATGCGCCCAGTTCTCTGTACAAAACGCTCACTTCGCGTTCCTCTCCCATGCGCTCGCCGTACGGGGGATTCGTCACCAGACAACCGTACGGCTCATCCGGCGTAAACTCGCCCAGTGCGCGCGCGACACACCGGATGTCGTCCTGGACGCCAGCCCGCCGCACGTTGTCCTTGCACTGGGCGATCGCGCCGGCGTCGTGGTCCGACGCGTGAATGTCGAGCGTCCCGGCGGGCAGCATCTGGTCGCGCGCCGCCTGTCTCGCCTGCTCAAACACCTTCCCGGACACCCAGGGGAAGACCTCCGCGGCAAACGCCCGCCGCAATCCTGGCGCGATGCGTCTGCCGATCAGCGCCGCCTCGATGGCAATGGTACCCGTTCCGCACAGTGGATCGGCAAACGGCCGATGGGGAGCCCAGCGGCTGAGCAGGGCCAGCGCCGCCGCCAGCGTCTCCTTGATGGGCGCGGGTCCGCCCGGCGACCGGTAGCCGCGCTTGTGCAGTCCTTGGCCGCTGGTGTCGAGCGTCAGCAGCGCCTCGTCGTTCATGAGCGAAACTTCGATGGCGTATTCATCGCCACTTTCCGCAAACCACTCCTGCCGATAGTGTGACTGCAGATTTTTTACAATCGCCTTCTTGACGATCGACTGGCACGCCGGAACACTCTGCAACCGTGATTTTTGCGACCGCCCGGCAACGGGAAAGCGCGCTTCCCGCGGCAGGATGTCCGTCCAGGGAAGCGCGCGCGTTCTTTCAAACAGCTCTTCGAAGGTGAGCGCGGGAAAACGGCCCACCACAAGATGGACGCGGTCCGCCGCGCGCAGCCAGAGGTTGCAACGGGCGATGCCCGGAGCGTCGGCGGAAAAGAAGATGCGGCCGTTGTCGGTTTGCGTCGGCGGATAGCCCAGTTCCGTCAGTTCGCGGGCAACGATAGATTCCAGGCCGAGCGGGGCCGTGGCAAGCAGTGAGTAGGTCATGCGGCCACTATACCACGTCCGGTGCGCGTCTTGCCCAGAGACCGGGAACAGCCGCTGGGCGGCGAGCCGGCGTCAGTGCGCCAGTTGTGGGAAGACGGTGAGCAGCCCGTAGGTGCTGCCCATCAGTGTGATGAGGCCGATGATTGCCCATCCGACCGTGTTGCCCAGGCGTCGGTTGGTCAAATCGCCCATTATTTCCCTATCGTTGACAAGGATCATAAGAAACAACAGGGCGGGCGGCATGAGCAGCGTGGCGATCACGTTGACGGTGATCGTGATCGCCTGCAGCGGCGCGTGGGGCCACAGCACCACGATCGCCGCAACCGCCGCGCCGCCGAGCAGACTGGCATAAAACCACGGCGCTTCCCGGAACGACCGGTTCAAACTCGACGGTACACGCGCGACCTCGCCGAATGCGTAGGCGGAACTGGTCGAGATCATGATGGCGGCCACCGTGCCCGCCTCGGCCAGACCGAGTGCAAAGAGCGCCGCGCCCGCGGATCCGATGAACGGGCGAAGAACGGCGGCGAACTGGGATTGAGCCACCGCCGCGAGGTGAACGTGATGTTCGAATAGCGGCGCGCACGCGATGACCGTTGCAATCCCTGCGGCGGCCGCGACAAGGGCGCCGATGGCGGTGTCGAGGCGGCCGTGGCGAATGTCGGCCGCCGTGATGCCTTTATCCACAGCGGCGCTCTGCTGGAAGAACAGCATCCATGGCGTGACTGTCGCCCCTACGTCAGCCATCAGTTGGACCAACAGACCAGTGTTGAACTGTGATGGAAGCGGATGCCATGTCGCCAATGCGCCGCCCACCGCCGCCGGACTCGGATGGGCCAACAGCGCGGCCGGGATGAATACCAGGTTGAACGCCGCGAGGCCGAGCGCCAGCCGCTCCCATGTGAAGTAACGGCGCGACGCGGTGGCCAGGAGGACGATGGAAAAGGCAATGATCACGCTCATCCAGGCGGGGATTCCAAAATAGCCGAGTCCCGCCCGGATGCCGATGAACTCCGTCACCAGCGTGAGCACATTGCCGATGACAAGATCGAGCATGGAGAAAAATCCCCAGAAGGTTCCGAAGCGGTTGAAAATGAGTTCCGCGTGTCCGCGATGCGTGGCGGCCGCCAGTCGCACGGTCATCTCCTGCACCACGTAGGCCATGCCGAACGTAAGAACGATGAAGGGCAGAAAAAAACCGATTCCGTAAGTCGCACCCGTCTGCGCGTAGGACAGCATGCTCGGCGCGTCATTTTCTCCGAGCATTACGAGAATTCCCGGTCCGACCAGCAGCCATGCGAGGCGCAGGCGCTTGTTGAAACGGCGTGCCTCCAGGACGCGTCGCCGGTCGCCGGCGCGTTGCCTGTCTTCCGGCGAGGTGATGTCGCTTGGCGACATGCCCTTTTTTGTATGCACATCTGTCGTGTCTGCCATGTCTGTTTTACACTCCTCAAGCGCTGCGGCGAAAAGTTTCTTCGAGTCAATAATATTTCGCTGGGGAAACATTTGTGCTGGTTTGATTATATGCGATTGACGGATATTTCGATAGGGGGCGATGGGAGTATTTTCGAGGTTGGCCCCGGAGGGTGTCCGCAATCCGTATGCGTGTTATCATTACCTGGTCGACAAGAAATGAGGTGCGGTCGTGAGCAGAAGCAACCGCGAGACGGGCGAACATCCGTGGGAAGGCTGGTCGGTCCCCGTCAGAAACGTGATCGAGCAAGGAGCCGTGCGCAAGTTTGCCGAGGCGATCGGCGACGCCAATCCGGTGTACCGCGACACCGAATTTGCGGCGTCGACGCGCCACGGGAAATTGCAGGCTCCGCCCACGTTCGCACAGACGTTCGACTATGGGCCATTGTCCGGCGCGCCGCTTTCCGAAGCGGGGCTGATCCACGGCGAGCAGTCGTTTCAGTTTGCGCGCCCGCTGTTTGTGGGAGATGAACTGTGGTGCTCGCGGCGTCTGGCGGACGTGACGACCAGAACGGCGGCGGGTGTGCGTATGACGTACTACGTCATCGAGCAGATGGGCGCGGACGGCAGCGGGCAGCGTGTGTTCACCGCGCGCCTGACGGTCATCCGCCGCGGCGAAGAGGAGATGACCTGATGGGTCTGCCTGAGCGGGGACGGGAGTTGCCGACGCTGCGAAAAGGGCCTGTGCAGCGGATCGATCTGGTCAAATACGCCGGAGCGTCGGGCGACTACAATCCGATTCACACGGTGGAATCGTATGCGCGCGAAGCGGGGTTCGGCGATGTCATCGCGCACGGGATGCTGACCATGGCCTACGTGGGACAGATGCTGACGGATTTTGCCCGCGATGAGGCCGACCTGGCGGAGTTCACGGTGCGCTTTCGCGCGGTGGTCAGGCCGGGGGACGTTCTGGAGTGCCGCGGCCAAGTGACCGATGTCGCCGGAGACGGAGACGGGTTCCTGGTGAAGGTGCAGGTGAGCGCGGTCAACCAGGCGGGCGAAGCGGTCGTCAAGGGAACCGCGCGCCTGCGCTATCCGGCGCTTGATTGACGTCACAGGGGACTTTATCACATGTCCCATAGGCCACGTGCTTTAGTCTCGGTCCATATCTCGCGGGCATCCGGCGAATCCCGCGCGCGGCATGAGAAGGTCGCGCCGCAGTGCTATAATGAAATGAGTGTTTTACTGTTCACAGGGCGCTGTGCGGATTTGCAAGGAGGCGGGGGATGAAACGCGCGCTGGTTGTGGTGGATATGCTGAATGATTTTATTGATCCGGAGGGCGCCTTGAGCTGCGGCCCATCCGGACTGGCGGCGGTCGGACCGGTGCTGTCCCTGCTGCGAACGGGACTGGCGCGGGGTGATCTGATCGTCTTCGCGTGCGACGCCCACACCCCGGACGATCCGGAGTTTGACCTGTGGCCGCGCCACTGCGTAACGGGGACGGACGGCGCAAGACTGTACGGTCCTTTGCGGGAATTCTACGAGCAATACCGGAGTGAGCGGGTGCGCTATCTGGCAAAGTCGACGTATGACGCTTTTTATGCGACAGAGCTGGAAAAATGGCTGCGTGACAACAGCGTCCAGGAGGTGATGGTGGCTGGCGTGTGTACGTCCATCTGCTGTTATGCGACCGCCAGCGGCGCATACTACAGGCGGTTCGGCGTGGTCGTGGATCCGCGGACGATGGCGGACCTGACGCCCGAGGCGCATGATTTTGCGATTGGCCACATGCAGAATGTACTGCGGGCGCGGATGGTGCAGGAAGTGGATCTGTGATCCGGTTGTCACCATATGTTCGGGAGGAATCGGTCGATGTTGCGATTGATACATAGAGCAGAAGAATTTGTTCCGGCAAGGGAACTGGAACTGCAGGAGCCGTTTGTCCGTGCGGCGCATGAACTCATTCACGGCGGAAAGGGAGCGGGGAACGACTTTCTGGGCTGGCTGCACCTTGCCGGCGAATTTGACCAGGCGGAACTGCGGCGCATCGAGGCGGCGGCGGCGCGCATCCGCGAGACGTCCGACATCCTCGTGGCGATCGGCATCGGCGGGTCGTATCTCGGCGCGCGCGCGGCGCTGCAGTTTACGGGGCACGCTTTCGCGGAACTTCTGCCGCGCGGACAGAGGCCTCTGACCGTGTTGTTCGCCGGCAACAACATCAGCCCGGGATACCTGAGCGATCTCTTGCATGTGCTGGACCAGGGCGAGGTGTCGGTGAACGTCATCTCGAAATCGGGCACGACGACCGAACCCGCGCTGGCCTTCC
>JAKACR010000064.1 GCA_021821225.1 Bacillota bacterium
CGTACATCACCGTCTTTGATCATGGCTCCCTCACCCGACATCCCCCGTTTCACCCGATATCCCCCGCCCGCCTGATGCGCGGATCGAACAGTCCGTACGTCAGGTCCACCAGCAGGTTCATCAACAGAATGACGGTCGCGTAAAGCAGCGCCGAATCCATGATGAGCGGATAATCGCGGACATTCGCCGCATTGACGAAATAATGGCCCAGTCCGGGCAACCCGAACATCTCTTCAATAAACACCGTGCCCGTCATCAAGCCCGCCAACTGCGGTCCGACGACCGTGATCATGGGCAGCAGGGAATTGCGCAGCGCATGGCGCCACACCGCCCGCGAAAGCGTGCCGCCCTTGGCGATCACTCCCGTCACGTACTCGCTGTGGAGACTGTCGATCAGGCTGTTGCGCAGGTAGCGCGACAGGGCGCCGACCATCGGCAACGCCAGGGAAAGCACCGGGAGAATGTAGTCCTGCCAGTGGGTGTAGCCGATAACGGGAAGAAGATGAAGCGACAGGGCGAACAAAACGATCAGCAGCACGGCCACCAGATAGGAGGGAAGAGAGGTTCCCAGCATGGCAAAGAACATCAGGCCGATATCCATCCAGCCATTCTCACGCATGGCTGCCGTAACGCCGATCGGAATGGCAATCAGGACACCTGTCGCGACGGCCATCAGGGCGAGGCGCACCGAGAAGGGGAAGGCCTTATCGATGATCGTCACGGTGCGCGTCCCGGGAAACTCAAACGACGTTCCCATGTGCCAGGAGAGAAACCCGTGAACATAATACCACCACTGAACGTACCACGGGTCGTTCAAATGGTAATAATTGATGAGCGCTTCCATCACCTGCGGCGAGACGCTGTAGCTGCCCGCCACCGCATTGACGCCGTTGACCTGAAAATTCGCGTTGAAAAAACTCCCCGGCGCCAGTTTCATCAACCAGAATGTCACAAGAGAAATGCATAGAAAGGCGATGAACATATACGCAAATCGCCTTGCCAAAAAGCGCAGCATCGCCGTCACCTCCCTGCGGGCCGCGATTGGAGTGAAACCTGTCTTGAAAATACTCGTGCCAGCCGTCGCCATGCCCTATGCCCTCTGCTCAGACACCGCTTCGCGGAACTCGCCGGGCATAGGGCATGGCACCGGTCCAGCAAACCTTGCCGTGACGCTAAACTCGCGACGAGCAAAGGGGATGACGACGCCCCAGCAAACTTTAATTCATGGTGATGTAGCCAAGCCACACCGGTGGCGTGACAAGCCACATGCGCATTGGATAGTACCCGTGCACGCTGGGATTGATCAGGACCGCGTTGTTCACGGTGTAGATCGGGATCACGTACGCGAGGTGGTTTTTCTCAATTACGTATTTCTGCATGAGCGCGGCGTTGTTCGTCTGTTCCGCCTTGACGCCGAGAGCCATGACCGCCCTCACCTGCGGAGACATGTGCTTGGTGACCATCATGCGCAGCTCCAGATTTTTCTGGCCGGGCGCCATCGTGTACGACTGCAGTTTGTAGTATTGCGCCAGGTAGGCCGAACTCATAGACCAGAGAGGCACATTGGTGCGCTGGTAGCCGGAAATGTCCAGGGGCATGATGGTCTTCCAATTCGGGAAGGCCGCGCTCTGGCCGAACTGCGTGAATCCGACCTCGTTGCTCGGGAGCATTTTGTTCATATCCGCAAGGTAGGTGCCATAGTTCTCCGAATCGACCTGCACGTTCACGCCGAGCGTCTGTTGCCACATCTGCGCCACGGCCTCAGCGATCGGATCCGGATTGCTTCCTGTCAGGATGCGCACCGTCGGAAATCCCTTGCCGCCGGGATACCCAGCCGCCGCCAGCAGGTGCTGCGCCTGCGTCGGGTTGTACTGCAGCGCGTCCTTTGCAATCCAGGGCGCCATCCAGGTGGTCACCTTGCCGTCATACGCAGGCAGGCCCGTTCCAAGCAAGACATTTTTGGCGATCACCTGCTTGTTCACGGCCTCCGCGAACGCCTGGCGCACATCAAGTTTGGAGAACGCCGGATTCATGCTGGGCGAAACCTGCAGTGTGTAGTTGACCGCCGTCTGAACCCAGTGCAGCTGGCTCTTGAGCGAAGGATTATTCAGCACGGCGGGCACGTCCTGCGGCGTCAGAAGCGCCATGTCCGTCTGGTTATTCTGGTAGGTCAGCAGTTCATTTGCCTGCGAGTAGGGTATGATCTTGATTTCCTTCAGGGGCACCTTGGCGTAATAGTAAGGATTGGGCTTGAGAATTTCTTCGGTGCCCTGGACGTACTTCGTAATCATGTACGGACCGTCAGAAACGATGGTCTGTGGATTTGTCCAGATGGACTCCGGCTTGCCCTGGACGACGCGAGGATCGACGGGCAACTGCCACATGTCGGTCGCCAGTTGGGTCAACAGCGTCGGATCGGGCCTGTCCAGCGTGAATTGCAGTGTATAATTTCCTATGGCCTTAACGCCCAGACTGGCGACGGGCGCGACGCCCTGGATGATCTTCTGCGCGTTTTTGATCGGCACGTCGCCCTGGAAGCTGCTGGACTTGTGCGCCTGGGCAGCCGTCTGCGGATTCACGGCCCGCCGGATCGAATACACAAAGTCCTGCGCGGTGACCGGGTCCCCGTTGGAAAAGCGGGCGTTGTGCCGGAGGTAGAACGTCCAGACGGTGCCGTTCGCCTTCCAACTGGTGGCGATCCCAGGAACAATCGAGAAGTTCGGGCCAAAATGGACCAGGCCCTCGAAAATCCCGATCTGCGATTGCCGGGCGTCCCAGGTGAAGAGTGCGGGATCAAACCCCGCCCCGTCGTCGATCGTATAGAATGTGAATACGCCGCTGCCGGAAGAACTCGCGGCGCTGGCCGCCTGAGAATACCCCGTTGCAGACAGCGCCATGACTGCCGCCATGGAAATCGGAGCAACAATGCGCCCCACCTTCTTCATTCGCCTGCACCTCTCCCCCTCTATGATCGAACAGTATAAATAATTCGCCGGCGGAAGGAATATTCCTCCCTTTAGTCTCAATTTTTTTGGTATAATCCATCAGAGGATTTCTGTCTGGAATTTCTATTACTTTTATATATGAGGTGAGGAAATGATTTCGATCGGCATCATTGGCGCCGGAGGCATCGCGCACGCGCACGCCGGAGCGATCCGCGCGCTGGCGGACAGGTGCAGGCTGGATGCAGTGTACGATCCCAACCCCACGGCGCTCGCCGCCTTTTGCGAGCAGTTCGCCGACCTCGGAGCACATCCCGCCGCAAGCGCCGACGAACTGTTTGCCCGGCCGCTCGACGCGCTGATCATCTGCACCCCAAATCACGTTCACTCGCTCTATGTGCGCCGCGCCGTGGAGCGCAAACTCGCCGTGCTGTGCGAGAAACCGGCCGCAAACACGCTGCATGCGGCGCATGACATGGCTCAGGCCGCCGCGCTGGCCGGCGTCGTCACGATGGTCGGCTTCACCAACCGGTATCAGCCGGGCATCCGCAAACTGCGCCACGCCATGGACGCGGGACTGCTGGGAACGATCTTCGCCTACAGAGAACTGTCCTCCGGAGCACGCCTGACCAACCCGTCAATCGGCCTGGAGTGGCGCATGCGCGACTGGGACGCGGGCGGCGGAGCCGTCGCGGATTTCGGCGTCCATTCGCTCGACATGGCCACATGGCTGCTGGGCGATTCCTGCGGACCGCTGCACAGTCTCACGGGCATGCTGGCGACGTTCGTCAAACGGGCGGGAAACTACCCGCAAAACGACGACCTCAGCGTCGTGACGGGCCGCTTCGCTTCAGGCGCCATCGTGTCGCTCATGGACAGCCGCGTGGGGCCGGGGCTCTACCAGGTGGACGTGATGGGATCCTTGGGCCACGCGCATTTTGACCTGCGCAAAAACTCCGAACTGGATATCCACCTCTACCAGTCTCCCGGAAAACCGCCTGCGCTTCCCGATGTTACAATCGTCAACCCGTTCGAAGCGCAACTGGTCACTTTCCTCGACGCCATCGCCGGCGGCCGCCCGGTCGAACCGGATCTCATCCGGGCGTATGAAATCCAGCGCCTGATCGAGCGCGTCCGCAACCACGCGGTCTGACCGTCCGCATGCCAACCTGAACCGGAAGGGAAGTCTGTCCATGATCCGCCTTGGCGTCATCGGCGACACACTGATCCACGCATTTATCTATCCCGGCCACATCAACGGCTTTTCCGCGCGGGAGATGTCCGCTTTCGGCGGCTGGATGAACGATATGCACGCCGACCGAAGCGGCGATCCGCTCGATCCGGAGATCCGCATCACGGCTATCGCCTCGCCGGACAAAGACCGGGCGATGCGCATCGCCGCCGCCTGCCGCATCGACACCGTCTACGACCGGATCGCCGACCTCGACCCGGAAAGCGTAGACGGAGTCCTGATCCTGGAGGACGACGGGACAAAGCACTCGACGCTCGCCCTGCCGTTTCTTGAACAGGGCAAGTTTGTCTTCCTCGACAAGCCGGTGGCCGTCAGCGCCGCCGACGCAAGCACGCTGGCGTCGGCCGCCCGCCGACACGGCGCGCGCCTCACGGGCGGTTCCGCCCTGCGCTACAGTCCGCGTGTCGCCGCCGCCCGCGAGGCGTGCGCCGCAGAGCGGCCGGGAAGCGTGACCATTTCGGGACCCGGCCGCTGGTTCAACTACGCCTGTCACACGGTCGAAGTGTTGGAGACCCTGTTTGGACTCTCCGATGTCGAACTTTGCGCACTCGGAAAAGAGGAGCGAGGCGCCGCACTGCTGCGCTGGCCGGACGGCATGACCGCCTCCGTAGGTTTCGGCGGCGGCCATCAGCCGCTGTTCATCCTGCGGGCGGAATATCGCGACCGGACGGAGACCTGGGTGATCGACGACGCGCGTCAGTACTACCTTGGACTGTCGCAGACCATCGTATCTGTCGCCGCGGGCCGCGCCGATCCGCCTCCCGCCGACAGTTTTGTGGAAATCGCGCGCGTTCTTGAACAGGGAGGAGCGCTGCTGTCCTGACACATCGGTGCGGCAGCTCCCTGGGGAGTTCTGCCCCCTTTTTGAAATACCTCTATATGCCGATCGCGGGGAGATGGTCCCAGACGCAGGACAGCGCAAACGATGCGCAGGGGACGCGGGGCGAGGACAGGATATCCTCAAGCGCAAAGATCAGCCGCAGTACTGGCGTCCGGTCATCAAGCTGTACTGCTCCAGCACTTTGCGGCCACCGTCGACAATCCAGTACTCCGGTACACCGTAGTGCGCGTAAATCTGCATCTTGCGTCCGCGATCGCGCTCGGCCGACGATGGAGAGAGAATCTCCACCACCAGGTCGGGCGGTCCTTCGATCCCGCGGTGGGTCAAAAGCCCGCCGCGCGACTTTCGCACCAGCGCGATATCCGGCTGCAGCACGCTGTAAGGCGAAAGAATCACATCGATGGGCGGCATTCAACACAAAAAACTCGCATCACACTCATACAGCGCCTTTTGCAACTCCTTGCTTACCATCTGATGCAGCGTGGACGGACCGGGCGACATGGCCAACAGCGTTCCGTCCAGCAGTTCGAAGCGCCCCGCCTCCTCCGGAAGGACCGCATAATCCTCGTAGCTTGCCCCTTGCTCGCGAACCGCTCCGTCTTTCCGCCCCCCGTCTTTCATCGGGCATAACACCTCTCCGCGCATTGAACTCCAAGGAAATATTTTATCCAGAAAACCCTGCGCGCGCCATGACGCATCGGAGAAAAAAGCGCCGCTGTACGTGTTGGCGCGAAGCGCGAATTTCCACGTACAGCGACGTCAAACGTCCAGAGGGGCATACGTTAAATCAGTCTTAATAGAATCCCATCAGTTTTAATTGAACTGCGTCTGGTTCCACGTTCCATTGATAAACTGCGCCGTATCCCCGTACAGGCGATTGTAGAACGGGTTCGTGCTCTGGTAGGCGCTGAGCAGCGTCATCGAGTTCAGGTAGTAAGACTTCACCGCCCCGTTTTCAAACCCGAAGACATTGCCCGCGGTGAAGTAGTCCAGGTACTTGTTCTGTGCGGTCTGCGCCAGCGTTTCATTGGCAGACATGACCTCCCAGTTGGCCTCGATCTCCACACCTGTGTGGTAGAACTGCGCCATTTGCGAAACATTCTGGAAGCGCTGCTGCGGAACCAGATTCCAGAAAAACGACACATTGGGCTGGATCATCACGGCGTCAAACCCGAGACTCTTCCACTCCCGGATGCCGGCCGCCCCGTAAAAGGGAATCCAGTAGAACAGCCTGTGCGCCTGATGGATGTCCTGCGCCGTCTGCTGGATCAGGGCGCTGTCATACTGGACGTTCAGATCGAGCGACTCAGGCAGCCAATAGAATCCGGCCAGGTGAAGGTTCGTGTACCCCGCCTGTTTCCAGTCCTGCAGGACCGTGTTGATATACCAGGAAATGGCTGTCGCCTTGGCCTGGTAAGCGCCCAATTGTCCATTCACCGCGGGATTCATGTTCAGATTCGGCCCGGAAGGGGACACACTGCCAAAGTTGGCCGGATTGGAGTCTGTGGAGGGAATGGCGATGACGACATTCTCCCTGTAGGACGGATTGTTCAGTTGTGTCTTGACCGCGCCCACGGCCTGGTTGAGTGCCGACAACTGAATATTCGGCGAAAAGAGATTCTGGATGTACCCCGACCAACCGCTCGCGGTCGCGGGCAGATTGCCATAGTTCAGCATCAGCACGGAGTTGAACAGCCAGCCTGTGGGCGAACCGCCCGGCGACATGTTCGCGACCATCGGCAGGAAATCCGCTTTCGTCCACGTGCCGAGTGCACCGTAGCCGTCCGAGTAGGCGAGCATCATGTTTGCGACGCCGCCGCTCGCAGGCTGTGATGACGTGAGATAGCCGGGCGGCCCCACCGGCTGGTTGGCCTGCCCTTGGCCGAAGCTCGGCGGAGCCGTCACGCCGCCCCCAGGCTGTTGCCCGCCGCCGCTGCCCGCGGCCTGGCCTCCGCCGCCCTGCTGCTGCCCGCTATAGCCGTACACGGAAAATTGGTCGGCAAACGCCCAGATTCGCACGTTAAACACCGCTTCTACATAACGCGCGTGCACATTCAGTCCTGCGAGTGTATAGGCCTGCGTCTGCGGCGTCGTGTCCCACGTCCCTACCTGTGTCGCAACGCTGCCCACAGGATGCCACGCGGCCCCTGTGAGCGACACGTAATACGTCACCTGTTGCGGGAAGAAGATGCCGTCGCCAGAATTTTGCAAGAAGTCGAGCGACAATGAACGGATATTCTGGTCCGCCCCAAGATTGATGACGATACTGCGGTCGTTCTGGCGGTAAAAGCCGACCCACTGCGGGTCCTGAAAGTTCAGTGAGCCGAACTGGCCGTTGGTCAACTGGCCTTTGTCGGGGAACGCATTGTTCTGTATGGTGGTGAAAAACTGATCGGGCCACTGCGTGGCCACGGTGTAAGACTGGCCCTGCGCAAGATCGGTCAACGTCGCCTGCGGACTCGGCGGCGTCTGGCCGGGAGGAAGCGACGGGGGACCGGGCGGCTTGCCGCGGACGCCGACCTGCGCCGGCGTCTGCCCGGCTGGCACGAACGGATGGGTGCCGGGCAGAGCCGGATTGGCGCCCGGCCGCAGTCCCGCGTCGTGTCCGGGCGGCTGGTTGGGCTGTAGTTGCGCGGATCCTCCGGAACTGCTCGATGAACTGCTCGACGCAGAACCGTCCGCCGAAGAACTGCTCGGCGTCTGCGCGGCAAACGCCGGTTCCACCGCGAACGGCAACAGCGACACGATGGCCGTCGCGGCAAGTGTGGATGCGAGTTTCCTGCGTTGCAAAAACTGTCACCTCACTATGAGCGAAATGGTGTACAGAAATAGAATATAGTATTTTTCGGAGGAATACACCGGTTTGAGAAAAATATATGAAGGAATCCTCCCCCTCCGCATTCCGCAACCGTGCGCAGCACACTCTCACCCCCGCCCGCGGGTTAACCGCGAGCGGACTCCTGCACATACTGACCGATGCTGTCGCGCAACACCTGGACGATCCACCGGATATCCCGCTCCTCGACCACGAGCGGCGGCGCGAGCACGAGCACGTTGTTCAGATCGGCCACCGTGTCCCCGTTGCGCCCGACGATCAATCCGCGCGCCTTGCAGTGGCTGACGATCGCGCGCAGCGCCGCGGCGGGAAGCGGACGCATGTCCCGGCGATCGGCCACAAGTTCAACCCCCGCCAGAAGTCCCCGCCCGCGCACGTCGCCCACCGCCTCAAACTCGTACAGCGCCTGCAATTCACGGTGCAGGAGCGCGCCTAGTTCCGCCGCGCGCGCGACAAGGTCCTGCTCTTCAAACAGGGCGAGATTCTCCAATGCCACCGCGCAACTGACGGGATGACCGCCGAACGTGTTGACATGGCGAAAGTGGGCGCGGGGATCCGCCGCATCCGCAAACGCGTCGTACAGTTCGCCCCGCACCGCCGTGGCGGACAGCGGCGCATAACCGCTCGTGATCCCTTTGGCCATCGTCACGATATCCGGCAGCACGTCGTTGTGCTGGAATCCGAACCGCTTGCCGGTCCGGCCAAATCCGCAGATCACCTCATCGACGATCAGCAGGACGCCGTGCCTGCGGCAGACCGTCGCGACCCGATCCAGGTAGTCGGCGGGCGGCACAAGCACGCCGCCGCCTGTGATAATCGGCTCCATGATGAAGGCGGAGACAGTTTCCTCCCCTTCCCACAGAATCACGCGCTCCAGTTCATCCGCGCACCGTTTCGCGTACGACAGCTCATCCTCTGATCCGCGGCCGCGATACATGTCGGGCGGAGAAATGTGCAAGAATCCCTGGGGCAGCGGTTCATAGGCGTACTTGCGTTGATTCTGCCCGGTCGCGGCCAGCGCCGCCGCGGTGGCGCCGTGGTAGGCGCGGTAGCGCGCGATCACTTTGTGACGCAGCGGCTGCCCGTTTTGAATGTGATACTGGCGCGCGATCTTGAACGCCGTCTCATTGGCCTCGGACCCGCCGTTGCCAAAAAACAGCCGATAGTCTCCGCCCAACCACTCGCTCAGTCGCCCGGCCAGTTGCGCGGCGGGAATGTGGGACGCGGAAAGCGGGTAATACGGCATGCGCACCATCTGATCGTACGCGGCGCGCGCCAGCCGTTCCTGGCCATAGCCCGCGTTCACGCACCAAAGACCGGCCATGGCGTCCAGGTACTGTTTCCCGTCCATGTCAGTGATGCGCACCCCGCGCGCGCTCTCCACCACCCACGGTTCTCCCTCATGGTGCGGGGCCAGCGCATGCCACACGTGCCTGCGGTCATTCGCGAAAATCTCCTGCCTCGTCGCCTCCTGCTGCGCGTCGATCACGCAGATTCCCCCTTCTGACAATCTGTCTACTCTGGCTTCTTGTAGCGGACGGTGATCACCTTGACCGCCGACATCCACTCCATCGACGCGCGCGCGCCCTCCTTACCGATGCCACTGTTTTTCACGCCGCCGTAAGGCATTGTGTCCATGCGCACATTCGACGCCTGGTTGACGTTCACGCTGCCCACGCGCAGCCCGTGCGCAAGCGCCATGACGACATTCAGGTCATTGGTGAACACAGCGGCCTGCAGTCCAAATTCACTGTCGTTGGCATAGTCGATCACCTCATCCACAGTCCTGTAGCGGATGAGACTGACGACAGGGCCGAAGACCTCTTTGCGCATGACCGACATCTCCGGCTGTACATCGACGAGCACGGCGGGATCGAGCACATTGCCCTCCCGGCCGCCACCGGCAAGCAGCCGAGCGCCGCCTGTGACCGCCTCGTCAATCCACGACTGGACCCGCGTGGCGGCCTGCTCGTGGATGAGCGGCCCGACATCGGTCGCCTCATCCCGCGGATCGCCCACAGACAGAGTCCTCACGCGCGCCGCGAAGCGCTCCAGGAAATCATCCCACACCCGCTCATGCACGTAGAGGCGCTGCGCAGAAATGCAGACCTGACCCGCATACGAAAACGCGGCTTTCACCAGCGCCTCGACCGCCAGTCCAAGATCCGCGTCCGCATGGACGATGTTCGGCGCGTTGGAACCGAGCTCCAGAATGACCGGACGCAGTCCCGTCTGCTCCTTGATCCGCCTGCCCACGGCGACGCTGCCCGTGAACGTGTAAAGGGCGATCCGCGAATCCTCCACCAACGCCTGTCCGACGCGCCCGCCGCCCAGCACGACGTTCAGGTATCCCGCGGGCAGGCCCGCCTCCATGATGATCTCAAGCAGCCGGACCGCCGTCAGCGGCGTGAAATCCGCCGGTTTCAGGACGACCGCGTTGCCCGCCGCGAGCGCCGGCGCGATTTTTAACGCCACCACGTTAAGCGGAAAATTGAACGGCGTGATCGCGCACACGACCCCCACGGGTTCGCGGATCGTCAGACTCAGAACGCCATCGTCGCCGACGGGATCCTGTGGTTCCGTGTAGCCGCGCAGCCGTCCGGCCTCCTCGGACGCCACCCGAAAATTGCGCGCCGCCCGTGCCACTTCCGCGCGCGCGTCGCGAATCGGCTTGCCCGTCTCGGCGACGATCGTTTCCGCCATCGCCTCGGCGCGCTGTGCGAGCAGTTCCGAAGTGCGCAAAAGGATGTCCGCCCGCAGTCGCGGGTCCAGCACCCGCCGCGTCACCGCGCGGTGCGCGTCTCCGACCGCCTCAGCCACTTCCGCCGCCGTCGGCTCGCTGTATTGGAAGACTTCCGTGCCGTCATACGGATTGCGAATTGTGACAACCGCCGCGTCGAGCGGCTTTTCCATCCATTTCCCAGCCATGAAGTGACTCTTGACCAACCGTACCGCCTTCCTTTCCATCCGACCCCGATATTCCCATCCTACACCAGCAAACGGTTGTCCGAAAGAATCGACCCCACGACATAGTATACGATCTTTGGATCAGTTTTCCTTCATCTATCTCTATCTATCACCGCTCTATCTACCGCGCATGATGCGCGGTCGTCCGAACGCGCACGCCGAACGCTGCCGCCGACGGCTCGTACAGCGCCTGCACGGGGACGGGCACGCGCGCGACCAATTTCCCTGCGGAATTGTATATCCGGTCCCCGCGAAACGTCCAACTGGTCAGCATGCTGATCATATTGGACTGAACCGACCGGGGGAGCGCCTGCCTTGTTCCCGTGTATTCGTTGTACGCAAACTGCGCGGACAGCGTGTTTCCCTTTGGCGTGTTATCCGTGGCGGAGACCGTCAAAACCATGCCGGATACGACGCGCACGTTGGAGAACAGTCCGCCGCCGCCCGTCAGGCTGGCCAGTCCGACGATCCGGTGGCGGGCCAGGTCCAGATAATAGACGTTGCTCGCCTGGCCCTGATTGGCCCCCAGCACGTGCGTCCCGACAACCAGCACCACCCCGTTGTACGCGGAAGACAGGCTCTGCAAAACGGCAACGGTCGGACTCTCCTTGACGCCG
>JAKACR010000065.1 GCA_021821225.1 Bacillota bacterium
CTTTGTCATGCTCGTCGCGGTGGCGGCCTGGATCGTCCTGTTTGACCGCGCGCGGCTCCCCGGATTGCGCGGCGATATCGTGGCGGCGGCGCTGTACGTCAACAACTGGTGGCTGATTTACCATAACGTGTCCTACTTTGCGCGCTATGGCCCGCCCTCTCCGCTCGGACACCTCTGGTCGCTTGCCGTGGAGGAACAGTTTTACCTCGCCTGGCCGCTTCTGCTCGCACTTGGCCTGCGCTTCGTCCGGCGGCGGGGCTGGCTGATGGCGCTCATCCTCGCGGCGGCGGCCGCTTCAGCGCTCGACATGGCCATCGTCTATCTGCCGGGCAGCGATCCGAGCCGCGTCTACTACGGAACCGACACGCGCGCGTTCTCGCTTCTCATCGGCGCAGCGCTCGCCGTCGCCTGGGCGAGCCGGGCGCTGCGCGCCGACCTGTCCGCTCCTTGGCGCATCGCGCTCGACCTTTGCGGAAGCGCTGCGCTCGCCGTCACGCTCGCGATGATGCTGCTGACCAATGAGTACGAACCCTTCCTGTACCGTGGCGGCATGGTCCTGCTGTCCCTCGCCGCCGCCGTCGTCGTGGCGGTACTCGCCCATCCGGCCAGCCGGCTGGGGACTTGGCTCGGCCGCCAGCCGCTGCGCTGGATCGGCGTCCGCTCCTATGGCATCTATCTCTGGCATTATCCCGTGATTGTGCTCACCAATCCACCCGTGGACACCAATGGATTCAATCCGCTGCGGGCCTTGCTGCAGGTCGCGGCCAGCGTAGTGCTGGCCGATCTTTCGTGGCGGTTTGTGGAAACCCCGATTCGCCGCGGCGCCGCCGGCAGGCTGTGGACCCGGTTGAAGCAAACGATAAACGCCGGCAGGCACAGGAGACTGTCGCTCGCGCTCGGAGGGCTGCTGCTTCTTTCTCTGCTGAGCGGAGCCGTGACTGGCCAGGTGGCGCGCACGCCGGAATACGCCCTCGCGCAGGTCGCTCATGCCGCACAGTCTACGCCCGATACGCAGGCCGGACCGGCCAAAGCAGCCCAACAAGCCGACGCATCCGCCACAGGGCCGGGCCAGCTCCACAACGCTCGCACCCGCCTTGGCGGCGGTACACACCGGCTGCACGGTCAAAGCGACAGGCAGGCGACAGCCACCCGCTTGCGCCGCATGATCGGCGGCACAACCACGGCCATCGGCGACTCCATCATGATCGATCTCCAGCCGTACCTGCGGCAGTTCCTTCCGGGGATCGTCGTGAACGGTTCAGTCGGGCGGCAGATGTACGCATTACCCTCCGCCATCGTCTGGCTGAAGGCGCACGGCCAGTTGCGCAGCCGCCTTATCATTGAACTCGGAACCAACGGAATATTTGCGAAAGGACCTATCATAACGCTGCTACGCTCACTTCACGAACGGGAGATCATCATCGCCAACACGCGCGTCCCGCGCCCGTGGCAAAACAGCGTCAATGCGGCGCTGTCCCAGATCGCGGCGGAGGTGCCGCATGCGGTTCTCGTCAACTGGTACGCCGCAAGCGCGCATCACAACTCGTACTTCTATCCGGACGGCGTCCATCCCGATCCGCAGGGTGCGCGGGCCTTTGCTTCATTGATCGCTCACGCGCTGATCGGTTGAACATGGTTATGTTGACGCGATGTGGGCTTTCATCATTCGTTTCTCACGGTGGAACCACTGCCATCGAAGACGGTTACCTGAAATCCAGAATTCAAACGATCGCCGTCTGCCACCAGACTGTGACCGAATCAACCCAGCGAGCGCTCGACACGCTCCGCCGCTTCGAGCCGGCGGCGCAGGACCGCCTCTTCTCGCGCGAACTCAATTGACCACGTAATCACCTTGAGCCGATCGTAGTTCTGTCCCTCCATCTCGCGCACCATGTCATCCGCCCAGTGCAGGATCCGGATCAGTTGAATCCACTGCGGTGTGAGCGGCACCGGCGTTTTCGTTTTCTTCGGCAGCATCCTCTGTTCACTTCTTTTATGCCGAACCCTCCGCCATCTGCGCCGACGGCAGTAGGCGTCCAACGAACTCTGTGTGCGATCGGGAAAGTGCGCGCAGATCTGGCGCCATGACGCGCCGCTCTCGTAGAGTTTGCGCAGTAGCTCAATCTCTCTTGCACTGTAGTGTGCCGTTTTCTTTCGCCTCTCTTACCCCCGATAAAACATTTGACATAACAAGTCGCTTTTCCTGCTTGCAAAACCCGAGAATCGCGAAGAGCCGGATCCCTCCGTTGCGCAGCCAGGAAAAACAACCAGACTTTATCCCATGTCCGCCAAGCGCCGCAGGTTCTCCAGACTGACGGCAAGACTGTCCAGCGGATCGCCTGGACACACATCCTGTTCGACGATGTACCACTCCACACCCGCCGTCCGGCAGAAAGACAGAAGCGCCGGAAAATCCAGCACGCCCGTTCCCACTTCGGCGAATGTCCGCCGCTCGTCGTCCGTCATGTCCTTCAGGTGGATCAGAGGCATCCTGCCTTTATATGGCTGGATGAAGCGGACAGGATCCTCGCCGCCGCGGGCGATCCAGTAGACATCCGGTTCCGCGAGCAGCAGGTTGGCCGTCGACGGTTCCAGCAGATACGCCAGGGCGGACTTTCCGTCGACCACCGTCGCAAATTCGAAGGCGTGATTGTGATAGCTCAGCCGCAGATCCTGCTGGGCGAGCTCCGCCGCAATCCCGTTCAAACGCTGCCGCACCTCGCGATAGCCGTCCTCCACGCGGAGGCTTTCGGGTAGCGCCGGACACACCACATCCCGCGTGGCAAAAGCGCGCGCCTCCTCCACGACCTGTGGCAGATCCGTCGTCAGGCGGTTCAGCGGCACGTGCATGCCGGCCACGCCGAGCCCCGTCTCCTTGACGACTGCCGCGATGTCGGCGAGCGGATAGCCGTGCAGACCGGAAATCTGCACGCCCGACCATCCCATTTTTTTCAATGTGCGCAAGACGCCGGGAAAATCCTCTTTCACTTGTTCACGCACTGTGTACAATTGTGCCGCATGGGGGAAATTGGCCACGAAACACCCTCCTTGGGGAGCAGTGATAAAGTCCGCAGAGCGAGCGCAATGGTTCTACATTTCGTGTCCGGAGACTCTGGTCGGACACGAAATGTACTGTAGCGCGCCTGCTGAAATGTGGATTATCACTGCTCCCTCGGGGACATGGAATAAACCAAATTGCGGCAGGCGCAAAACTCGCCGGGCACGGGGCAGGGCGAAGGTCACGCGATCACGCCAGATTCTCTTCGCGCCTGTTGCGCAAAGGCTCGCAACACTTCTTGAATTTGCGGCCGCTGCCGCACAGGCATGGATCGTTGCGACCGGGCAGCTTGCCGCCCCGCCGTATGTGGTCATTCAGCATGCGCCGCTTGACTCGCTCGGCGATCTCCAGCATGCGCTCGTGCGCGTACGCGTAGATCTGCTTGTAACTGGCGCAAAAATAGTCGGGATCGACGCCGTCGTCCGCCTCATGCCAGACACGGTTGCGCGGACAGCCGCCGTGGCACAGTTGCAGGTATTCGCACGTCTGGCACTGAACAGGCAGGGTTGGCTTCTTGCTCAAAAACTTCTGGTGCACAAGACTGCCGAGGATCTCTTCCAGCGAGTTCTCTCCGACATTGCCCAGTTTATACTCGTCGCTGATGTAGAAGTCGCATGGATAGGCGTCGCCGTTTTGCTCAAGGATCAGCGTCGTCGGACAGAACTTGCGGTGCACGCAAAGCTCCGCCTCCTGATGCAGATAGACCGCCAGGATATTGTCGAAAAAGCGCACGGACATGTCCGGTTCGCCGTCGTTGTACCAGATATCGAACGCTTCACAGAGAAACTGGCCGTACTGCGCGGCGGAAATCAGATAACTCGGAGGCTTCCCCGTCTCCTGTGCGCGAAAATCCATGGCGGGAATAAACTGCACATAATCAAACCCCTCGCGCCGGTAGAATTCCATCAGATCCTGCGCCCGTCCGACATTGCCTTCGTGAACCACGGTCAAGATGTTGAAATCCACATCCGCCGCGCGCAGATGGCCGATCCCCTGCATCACGCGATCGTAGCTGCCCGCTCCCGAACGGGTGACGCGGCGCGCGTCATGAATCTCGCGCGGACCGTCGAGGCTGACGCCAACCAAAAAATTGTATTGCTTGAAAAAATTCGCCCACTCCGGATTCACGAGCGTCGCGTTCGTCTGCAACGCATTGCTGATCGACGTTCTCGGCAGCGCGTACCTAGCCTGCAGGCTGACCACTTCCCGGAAGAAGTCCAGCCCCGCCAGAAGCGGCTCGCCGCCCTGCCAGGCAAACGATGCGGCGCCTTTATCGGACATCGTCATGTACTCACGGATGAACTTCTCCAGAATCCATGACTCGATCCGGTTGACCTTCGGGCCGATCTTGCCGCCGACGCGGCTGTAGTAGCAGTAGTCGCAAGCCAGGTTGCAATCCTCGGACACCGTTTTCCACATCACGCCGAGTGAGTGTCGCGTCGTCGTCAAGCACGATGCGCTCATGGCATCATCTCCCGTCAGAATGGTTGGGCCTGTGTCAAAAAAGTATAGGCCATGAGAGCGCATACGGCAATACTAAAGGGAATTCATCCCATGCCCTTAAGGGGAACCGCTTTAAACCGGATGCGCCTGATGTTCACACCGTCGCTGATCACGGCGGTCGCCGCCATGCCGATGAACAGACCCGTCTCGACAACGCCGGGAAGAAGTTTGAGCCTGGTGTGCAGGTCCGCAGGCGAAGCGATCGAACCGTATTCGCAATCCAGTATGTAATTTCCGTTGTCGGTGACAAACGGTTGATCGCCCTGCTTTCTCAGGCGCCATGCGCACCCGGTCGCCGTGACGCGGCGCGCGGTCAGCGCCCACGCAAACGGCGTAACCTCCACGGGCAGAGGGTAGCGGCCCAGGACGGCGACCTGCTTGGAGGCGTCCGCCACCACGACAAATTCGCGTGCCGCGCTGGCGACAAGCTTCTCCCGCAGGAGTGCGCCGCCGCCGCCCTTGATAAGATGGCCCGCCGGATCCATCTCGTCTGCGCCGTCGATCGCGAGATCCAGCTCCTGCGTATCCTCCAGCGTCGTGAGCGCAATGCCTTCCCCGGCGGCCAGCGTCCGTGTGTTCTCCGATGTCGGGACCGCCGTCACACGCAGCCCCTCCCGCCGTACCCGCTCTCCCAGACGACGGATCGTCCACAGCGCCGTCGAACCGGTGCCAAGGCCGATCACCATGCCATCCTGCACCAGGTCCGCCGCCTGCGCACCCGCCAATTGTTTCGCCTGTACATGATTGCCCGACACGCTCACACTCGCCTCTCCCACCAAACTATCTATCCTGAAAATACCTTCGCCTGAGCCTGTGCATGGGGATGGCCCACATGCTGTGCCCCTGCTCAAACAGCGCGGCTGCGCCGCACAACTCGCGACGACCCAGCAAACACTTTTCCCTCATCATGCTGGTGCAGTCCCCCATTGTCAAGGAAACGGTGGGCAATCCAGGGGACATGTGATAGACCAAATTTCGGCAGGCGCCGCAAGCGCTGCCACTATGGTACAATGGCCCTATTCCCGCCTCCGTGTGGCCGCCGACGCGATCCACGCCGCGCTTGTAAATGGTGGAATCCATGAACTCGATAGCCCAGGAGAGGCGCTACCTTCTCCGCAGTACGGCCGTGTCGTTTGGCGGTCTGTTTGTCAATCAGACCCTGCAGACCGCGGGCGGCGTCGTGATGGCTCGCCTGATCGCGAGTCCCACGCTGTTCGGTCAGATCAATGTAATGCTGCAGATCCTCGGCATGAGTGGTCTGTTTCTGAATGCGGGCCTGAACTCCGCGGCCACTTTTTTTGTCGCCAAACACGGTGCAAAAGCCATCCGGACCGTGTACGGTCCCGCACTGGCGGGCAGCTTCCTGGTCGGCGCGCTGGCGGCGGCCGTGCTGTCCCTGCTTTCGGCGCCGATCGCCGCCGTCTACCACGTTCCGGAACTGTCGCCCGGCCTGATCGCCGGATCGTTCGTCCTTCTCACCAATTCCCTGATCAATGTCGGCATCGCGCTCTTTTCCGGCATGCGCCGCTTCGCCATTCAGGCTTATCTGATGGTGACGGCCACACTGCTGTCCGTCGTCGGCATGGTGGTCGGTATCCTGCTTTCTCCCCAGACTTCCTCCGGCCTTCCCGTGATCGCCGGCGTCATGTCGGCGACCAACGTCCTGACGTGCGCCGTCGTGCTTTTTTGCGTCCGCTTCGTATACCGCGCGCCCGCGCTGGTCCCGCTGAACGGGCGGCGCATGTGGCGCATGCTGCGCTACGGCGTGCCCATCTACGCGGGAAATATCGCCAAAGCGTTCCAGCAGTCCTTCCTCGTCGTCATCACGGGCGCCACCTCCATCGTGGATGCAGGATACCTGAGCAACGCCATGAA
Source organism: Bacillota bacterium (assembly GCA_021821225.1). The sequence continues at coordinate 6,437 of JAKACR010000065.1, forward strand.
ACTCGCCGGTTATCTGAACATCATCACGTGGGCGTTCAATATCGTCGCGCTGCCCTTCCTGTCGCAAGCCGCGCACTCGGAGGTCGACGCGCGGCGGCGTGCGACACTGTGCTTCCGTTATAACAACTTCATCCTTTTGCCGCTGACCCTGCTGCTTTGCATGTACCCGGACGCGCTCATCCTGGCTCTGTTCGGCGCAAAGTATGACACCGCTTCCTCCGTGCTCTACGTTCGCCTGACGGCGGTCGGCGTGCTGTTCTCCTCCGTGAGCCGGCTCGGCGGCATGCTGCTGAGCGGCATCGGTCGCACCCGCGCAAACTTCTGGACCATGATCGTATCCGGCGCGCTGGTTTTTTTCGCCGCCCCCATCGCGGTCCGGCAGGCTCCGGCGCTGGGCACGGCGGTGTTCGTGCTGGGCTGGGGACTGTCCGCCGCATCGCTCTTCTGGTTCCTGGTGCATGACGGCCTGTCGCTTGACTGGCGCCGGGCATTCGTGGAACCGCTTCTCCCCACGGCCGCGCTGGCCGTCATCCTCGAAGCCGGCGCACTCGTGCCGCACGGATCCATTCCCGCCGCCATTCTCGGCCTGTCCGGCGCATCTGTCGCCACATGGCTGCTCGAACGTCCGATCTTCCAGCCAGCCGCCTGAACATCGGTCCACAATGCCCCTGCAACGTAATTGAAATCTGAAATAGTCCCCCAAATCCACATTTTCAAGCGAATTTTAATCGCCGCCCCGTAGGATCAGACAGACGGCGAACTATGCGGCCGGAATTCTGTCGGTATTTTAAAATTCTATGGAATACTCATGAGGGGCGAACGTTGCCATGGCGTCGATTTTCAGCAACAAAACGGGGAAAATCATCAGGGTGGGCGTCGCCGTAACCGTCGCCGGCGCCGCCGTGACTGCCTATGCGCTGCATGGACGATCTCCCGTCAAAGTCATGGCAGCCCAGCGGGCGACGGCCGCCCAGGGCAAGTCGGTCTATGTTCAGACGGGCGTCGCACACATCGGTACGGTGCGCCAGATCATCCAACTGTCAGGTTACGTGGTCAGTCCGGAGGCGGTCGACGTCGGACCGCGCGTGGCGGGCGTCCTGCGCTCGATCGACGTGAGCGTGGGACAGCGGGTTGCCGCCGGCCAACTGCTTGCGCAGCTTGTGAATAACACCCAGCAGGCGGAACTGCAGATCGCAGAGGGGACGCTGTCCGGCGCACAGGGCAAATTGGCGCAGGCACAGCAGAGTGCCAATCCCGTCAGCGTCGCCATTGCGAAGGACAACATCCGCCTGGCGCAGGACAAACTGGCGGCGCTGCACGAAGGCCCTCCGCCGGCCAAAGCGGCGCAGGCGCGGCAAGTGGTGGCGGCGAACGCGCGCAGCCTCGCGCAGTTGCAGGCGCAGTCTGCCTTTCTGGACTCCGCGCGCAGTCCGCAGCGCATCGCCCTGCTGGCTGCGCAAAACGCGCTCGCCAGCCTGAAAAGCGGCCAGAGTCCGCTGGCGCTGGCGATCCAGAACGCCCAAAACGCGCTGACCGCCCTGCAAAACGGGACGGCCCCGCAGGCGGTGGCGGTGAGCGCCCAGCAGCAGGCGATGGCGACGGGTAACGTGAGCCTGCAGACAGCGCAGAGCAATCTGACGCACACACAGGCCGCCACAAGTCCGCAGGGCATCACGCTCGCCAATGACCAGACCGCACTCCAGCAGGCCCAGCAGAACGTGACGAACCTGCAGCAGCAATTGCAGCAGGCAAACGCGGGAGGCAGTGTGACGCCAGCCGAGCAGGCGGCGATCCAGGCGGCGCAGAACAATGCGACCGCCATCCAGAGCGCGAACAGCCCTCAGGAGACGGCCGTGGCAAACGACCAGCAGGCGCTGGCGAACGCGCAGACTGCGCTCGCCGCGCTGCAGAGCCAGCAGCCCGCGGCTTCCGGCACCGCAGCAGCCAGTGTGAACGTCGCGCAGGAAAACCTGTCATCGGTAGAAAGCAACAGCAGTCCGCAGGGCGTCGCGGTGCAAAACGATCGGGCGACACTGAACTCATTGAACACTCAGTTACAACAAGCGCAGAGCGCCTCGTCGCCCAATCAGACCACGATCTCCACCTTGCAAGGAGAGATATCTCAAGCGCAGTCCAAGCTCGCCGCCGACCAGGCGACATGGCAAGCCGCGATCCAGAACGCACAAAATCAGTTGACGATCGCCGAAGCGTCCGCCGCGCAGCAGGCGAGCGGCGCGCAGACCGCCTACCAGTCGCAACTGTCCGCCGCGCAAAACACCGTTGCGCAGGACCAGGCGAAGCTGGCGGCCGACCAGGCCGCTTTGAGCCAGGCGATCGACCAAGCGCAAAACCAGCTCAACCAGGCCACGGCAAGCGCCCAGACGCAAACCCAGAATTCCGTCTCGCAACTGCAAAACCAGATCAGCTCCGCTCAAGCGGCGGTCGTGTCCGCGCAGGACAAGGTGACGCTCGACCAGGCCAACTGGACCAACGCGATCAGCCAGGCGGAGGATCAGGTGAGCGCGGCGGAGGCGGCGGCGCAGCAACTGAACGCCTCCAACCAGGGCAAGCTGGCCATGCTTCAGGCCACAGAGAGGCAGGCAGCGCAAACCGCGCAGAATACGCTGACGACGGCCAAGGCACAGTACGCGCAGGCACTGCGCAGCGCGGAGCAGGCGGTGCAGACCGCGCAGGCCAATGACACGACCGCGCAGCAGCACATGCAGGCGGCGCTCGTGAAAGCAGAGACCACTCTCACTGGCAGCAAGCTGGCACTCGCCGCGCTGACCGCCCCACCGCAACCCGCCGCCGTCCAGGCGGCCCAAACCGCTGTCCAGGCGGCCGACAGCAAGTTGCAACTGTTGCTGCACCCGTACAATGCCGGCACCCTGCAATCCCTGACCGGCGCGGTGCGCGTCGCGCAGGGGCACGTCACACTGGCACAGCAGACGCTCGCGGCCACGGAGGTGACGGCGCCTTTCCCTGGCGTCATCACAGGCGTGGCCGCATCGCCGGGCGCTGCGGTGGCGGCGCAAAAACCTGTCATCAGCATGATCGGCAATACGCTTGAAATCCAGGCGGCCATGAACCAACAGGAGATCGGCCAGGTGCGCCAAGGCGACCCGGTCAGCTTCACGCTGCCGTTCAATCCGAACCGGTCCTATCCCGGAACAGTGGCGTCCATCTCGCCGACGGTCAATCCACAGACACTGTCTTTCACGGTCACGATTGCGCCGAAAATGAAAATCTCCGGCATGGCGGGAGGGGAGACTGCATACGCGCACGTCGTGACGCGGTCCGACACGCACGCCGTGCTCGTGCCGACCGCGGCGATCGTCAGCCAGAACGGCGCGCCGCAGGTATTTATTGTACAAAAAGGCCGCGCACTGCTGAAAAATGTCTCCACGGGCGCGGTGCAGGGCTCCTTCACGCAGATCACATCCGGCGTGAACGCGGGAGAGCAGGTCGTCACGCTGGGGCAGACGTTCCTGTCGCCCGGCGATCGCGTGACGGTGGCCAATACCGTCGCGCGTCTGGCAAGTGCGGGCAGCAAGGCAGGAGGCGCGGCGCAGGCCGGTACTGGTGCGAATTCCGGTGAAGCGGCGGCGGGCCATACGGCGAAGTCCGCCGCGGGCGGTGGCGCCAAGGCCGGTCATGGCGGCAAAAGTACGCAGAGCAAGTCGTCCGGCAAGAGTACGCAGACAGCGAAAGGCAAGCACCACAAGGGCAAGCATCATAAGAGCAAGCATCGTAAGAGCAAGCATCATAAGGGCAAGCATCGTAAGAAAAAACCCGCGGGCAAAACGACCGGCGCCAGCAACAAGACGGCCGCGGCCCAGTCCGGCCAACCGGGCGTGAGTGGAGCGAGTGGAGTGAAAACGCCGTGAACCTGACCGAGATCGCTGTCAAGCGCCCCGTCACCATTCTCATGGTGGTGCTCGGGCTGGCGGTGATGGGCACCATCTCGTACGGACTGTTGCCCGTGCGCGAATTGCCGAACGTCCATTACCCTTATCTGCAGATCACGGTCGACGATCCGGGGGCGGACCCGCAGGATGTGCGTCTCAGCGTCACCGACCCGATGGAAAACGCGCTGACATCCGTCAACGGCATCACCTCGATGACCGCCGTGTCCATGCAGGGGGTTTCCAATATCACCCTGCAGTTTTCCACAGGCATCTCTCTCGGCACGGCGGCCAACGATGTGGCGCAGGCGCTCCACTCCGTCGCGCGCAAGCTGCCGTCCACGGCGAGCCTGCCCAGCATCTCGGAGACCAATCCGGCGGCCACGCCGATTCTCAGTCTGTCCCTGTCCGGAAAATTGAACCAGACACAGATGTACACGCTGGCGCAAAACACCATCACACCCGCGATCGAGAGCGTGCCCGGCGTCGGCGCCGTCAACGTGCAGGGCGGTCTCATTCCACAGATCAATGTGCAGGTGCACGAATCCGCCATGCTCGCCTACGGCGTGACACTGCCGCAGATCCGGACTGCCCTCGCCGCGCAGAACTCCAGCGTGCCGAGCGGGGCGATCAACAACGGTTCGCAGACGTATTCTGTCAGCACGAACTCCCCCTTCGCGTCCGTGCAAGCCTTGCAAGGCGTGGTGATCCCGATCGCCGCGCCAAAAGGCGGCGCGGCCGCGATCGGCCTGCCCGCGCTCGCGGCCATGCAGGGCGGTCTTGCGCCAGGCGGCGCGGGGGCGGGAGATC
>JAKACR010000066.1 GCA_021821225.1 Bacillota bacterium
GGCGATAGATGTCGGAGAGGTGATCTACGAGACCGTGGAGGAATGCGGGCCCGCGCACGCGCGCAGTTTTGGCGTGCGCGTGCACATCGGCGGACGGATCGCCGGGGAAGGACGCGGACGCTCGAAGAAAGAGGCGGAGCAGAGGGCGGCGCAGAAGGCTCTGGAGGGGTTGTCGGACGCTTTGTGCGGGGGCGAGGCACCATGTTCCTGAAACGGCTGGACCTGTTCGGATTCAAGTCGTTCGCGGATCGGACGGAGATCGAGTTTGTCCGCGGGCTCACGGCGGTGGTCGGACCAAACGGCAGCGGCAAGAGCAACGTGGCGGACGCCATCCGGTGGGCGTTGGGCGAGCAGAGCGCGCGCAGCCTGCGCGGAGCGCGCATGGAGGACGTTATTTTTTCGGGCAGCGAGACGCGCAAAGCCTTGAATTTTTGTGAAGTCTCGCTGACGTTCGACAATGCGGACGGGCTGTTGCCGCTGGATTTTGGCGAAGTGACCGTCACGCGCCGGTATTACCGCAGCGGCGAGAGTGAGTACCTGCTGAATCGTCAGACCTGCCGCCTGCGCGACATTGTGGAATTGCTCATGGACACGGGCGTGGGACGCGAGGCGTACTCCCTGATCGGACAGGGGCAGATCGACGAGATCCTGTCCAATCGCCCCGAGGACAGAAGGGGTATTTTCGAAGAGGCGGCAGGGATCGTCAAGTTCAAGACCAGGCGGCGCGAAGCGGAAAGGAAACTGGCGGAGGCGGCGGAACACCACGGCCGTGTGCGCGACATTCTGGCCGAACTCGACGGACAGATGGGGCCTTTGCAGGAGCGGGCGGCGATCGCGCAGCGCTATCAGGAACTGCAGCGGCGCATGGCCGAGGTACATATCGCACTTTTGGCCCATGAAGCAGGCGAATTGCTCTCACGCCGGGATGATGCGGTGCGCCGGACGGAACTCGTGCAGTCATCGCTGGAAGAAGTGAGCGAGCAGGTCCGGACGATGGAGGCAGACGTCCAGGAATTGCGGCGGCAGGCTGACGGCACGGAGTACCGGATCGGGGAAACACAGAACGGACTGCTTGCGGCGACTGCCGCGGTCGAGCAGTGCGAGGCGGAGCGCAGACTTGCCTTCGAACGCCATGAGCATGCGCTTGCGGCGCTTGAAGAGATGCGTCTGACAGATGAGCGGTTGCAGGCGGAAAAAGAAGAACTGGAGCGCGAGCAGAGCGTGCTGCGCGAGCGCAGGGAGGAGTTGCGGCGCGAACAGGCGGATGCTCTCGCCGAACTGGAGCGGCGTCGGCAGGGCGGTCGGACGGAAAAGGTCCTGGAGTCGTGCAAGGCCGAGATCGCGAACGCCCGTGAAGAATTGATCGAGGTCATGCGCCGGCAGGCGGCCGGGCGCAACGAGTTGCAGAATCTCGAACAGAAACTTGAAAATGCCCGTCGGGGTCTTGCGCGGGCGCAGGCAGAAGAGGGGACGATTGAGGAACAGGTTGCCGCTCTCTTGCAGAGACGGGAAGAAGTGGTCCTGCGCGCCGGGGAGGTGCATGAGGAGGGCCGGCGGATGTCCGCCGAGGCAGAGCGCGCGGATCAGCGCGTTGCCAAAGCACAACAGGCGTTGCAAGAGGTCGCGGAAAAACTGGAAAAGCTTGAACGCACGAGCCTGCAGATGCACACCAGGCTGACTGCGCTGCAGGATATGCAGCGCGATATGGACGGTTACGCCGCGGGACCGCGAGCCGTGCTGCTCGCAGCGCAGGCGGGAAAGCTGTCCGGGATCAGGGGCGCCGTGGCCGATCTGATCGACGTGCCGGAAAAATGGCGGCTCGCCGTAGAGACGGCGCTCGGCGGCGCATTGCAGCACATCGTCGCGGCGACGGAAGCGAGCGCCCGCCAGGCCATTGAACTGCTGCGCAGGAGACAGGCGGGGCGCGCGACGTTTCTGCCGCAAGAGACGATTCGCGGCAGGCGGATGCCGCCGCATGACGTGCAGATGGTCAAATCTGCGGCGGGGTTCGTTGGCGTTGCCGCTGAACTCGTGGAAGTCGATGGAGAGTACCGCTTTGTCATTGATTCTCTGCTGGGAAATGTGCTTGTGGTGGAGACGTTGCCGGACGCCAACCGGATCGCGCGTGTTTTGCAGCATCGCGTTCGCATTGTGACGCAGGAGGGCGACGTGGTGAATCCGGGCGGATCGATGACAGGTGGGGCCACCGGGCGCAAAGGGCCGGCCATTCTGGGGCGGCAGCAGGAGATTGAGGCGCTTTTGGCGCAGGAGAAGGCCGCGGCGCAGGAGATCGTCCAAATCAGGGAGGAACGGGAGAAAAAAGAGCAGGCCGTGAAAGCCGCTCACTTCATTTTTCAGCAGGCGCAGGCGCGTCTGGCCGAACTGGCGCGCGCCGCACAGGAGGCCGCCATGGAGGAGCGGACCGTTGCATCGGAGTTGGAAAAAACCGCTCTGCGCAAGGAGGCGGTGGTCAGGGAGCGCGTCGCGCACGATGCCGAGGCGAAGCAGTCGCTTGACCGACTGGTGGCCGCAAAACGGGACGGCGACGCATTTTTAACGCGGATCGCAGAACTTGAGACGCGGGTCGCCGTTGCGGAAGACCGATTGCAAAGCGCCGAGGACGCGGCGCGCGATCAAGGCGATCAACTGACGGAATTGCGCGTGTCGCTCGCGCAACGCGAAGAGGCGGTGCGCGGCGTGGAAGACGCGCTGCGCCGTCTGGAGGAGCGCATGACCGCGATCGGGCGGGATTTGGCGCGGCTTCAAGGCGAGCGGGCGGACATGCGGGAGCGGCTTGCGCAATCCCGTGAGGATCGGGAGCGCTACGGCGCAAAAGGGCGGGAGGCGGCGGCGCTGCGCGACGAGACGCAGGCGGCGCTTGTCTGCTTGCGCGCGGAACGGGAGGAACGCGTGCGCATTCTGGATGAGGGGGAACGCGTGTGCGCGGCGCTGCGCGCGGAGGAGCGACAGGGCCAGGAACGGCTGCGCGCGGGCGAGGCGGCGCGCGCGCGGGCGGAGGCGGAGGTCGAGGCCAAGATTGAGACGCTGCGCGAGCGCTACGGCGTAGGGCTGGAGTTGGCTCTGGCCAAGCACAGTCTGGCGGTCTCCGCTGCCGAGGCGCGCCTGCAACTGACCGCACTGAAAAAGGAACAAGACGCGTTGGGCGATGTGAGCGTGGGCGCGGTGGAGGAGTATGAGCGGCTTGCGGAGCGTTATCGTTTCTTGCGGGAAGAAGAACGTGATTTGAATGATGCGCGGACGCAGCTTCAGACGCTGCTCGATGAGATGGACACCGAGATGGCCAGACGATTTCAGAGCACATTCGAGGATGTGCGCGGTCATTTCTCCAGCGTTTTTCACCGCCTGTTCGACGGTGGACGGGCGGACATCCGGCTGACGGGCGAGGATCCGCTCTGTGCGGGCATTGAGATTGTCGCCGAACCACCGGGAAAGAAGATGCAGTCGCTGACCCTGCTTTCCGGCGGAGAGCGGGCGCTTACGGCACTTGCGCTGCTGTTCGCCATTTTGCACGTCAAGCCCGTTCCTTTTTGCATTCTTGATGAGGTGGAGGCCGCTTTGGATGAGGCTAACGTGTCGCGCTTCGCCGATTACCTGCGCACCTTTGCGGACGTGACGCAGTTTGTCCTGATCACGCACCGGCGGGGCACCATGGAGGCGGCGGATGTGCTCTACGGCGTGACCGTGCATGAATCGGGCGTGTCGCGTCTCGTCTCCGTGCGCTTAGTGGACGGGGAAGTGGCGTCCGCCTAAGGGACATGTGATAAAGTCCTCTTCGCAGGCGCAATGGTTCCACAGCAAGGCGGTTCGCCAAGTGAAAGGGATGGTACAGTGGGACTGCTTGATCGGTTGAAGCAGAGCCTCAGCAAGACGCGCGACATGCTTGCGGACCGTGTGGCGGGCGTGTTGAAGCGCAGGGCGATTGACGAGAGCGTGTTTGAAGAGTTGGAGGAAGTGCTGCTGGCCGCGGATGTGGGGATCGCCACGTGCGACAGCCTGCTGTCCCGCTTGCGCCTGGAGGCGAAACGGCAGCGGCTGGAATCGGCCGATCAACTGCTTCCGCTGCTGCGCGCTGCGATCGCGGAGCTGCTCGGGGGCGATGCGGCGCCTCTGGCGCAAGCGGACGACGGTCCGACCGTCATTCTTGTCGTGGGAGTCAACGGGGCGGGAAAGACGACGCTGGTCGGCAAATTGGCGCACATGTACGTCGCAAAGGGGAAGAAGGTCCTGATCGCCGCGGGCGACACGTTCCGCGCGGCGGCTGTCGAACAACTGACCGTCTGGGGCGAGCGGGCGGGTGTCGATGTCATCCGACAGAACACGGGGTCAGACGCCGCGGCGGTTATCTTCGACGCGCTGCGGGCGGCCAGAGTGCGAAAGGTGGACGTGCTGCTGTGTGACACGGCGGGACGGCTGCAAAACAAACAGCATCTGATGGACGAACTGCAGAAGGTGTATCGGGTGATCGGCCGCGAAATAACCGGCGCTCCGCATGAAGTGCTGCTCGTGCTCGATGCGACGACGGGCCAGAATGGCCTGCGGCAGGCGAAGGTTTTCAAGGAAGCCGCCCATGTGTCGGGTGTAGCTCTCACCAAGCTGGACAGCACGGCAAAAGGTGGAATCGTCGTCGCGGTGAACAAGGAACTGGGCATTCCGGTCAAATTGGTCGGCCTCGGGGAGAAGATTGACGACATTGCCCCTTTTTCGCCGCAGGAGTTCGCCCAGGCACTGCTGACGACTGACAAGTAAATTTGCTTGACATGCGCCAGGGTATCCGCTATAGTATGGCGGTACGAAAGGCGATTCTGCAACAGCGGCCTGATTGGGAAGAAAGTCAAGGGACGTGCGTGCATCTGCTAGACAAGACGCTGGAGACGCACCTGCTGTATGATTGGTATGGTTCCCTTCTGACAGAGCGTCAGCGGCGCATTGTTGAGATGCGCTATTTTGATGATCTTTCCTTGGCTGAAATTGGTGAATCGCTCGGGATTTCCCGCCAGGCGGTCAATGACACGATCCGTCGGGCAGAACTGCAATTGCAGGAGTACGAACGGAGACTGGGCCTGCTGTCGCGTTTTCGTGAACGGATGGAGACCATCAGGCGCGTGGAAGAGAAGCTGCGCGACGAGTACGGCGTGAACGAGGATGTTCTTCAGACAATCCGGGCCCTGGCATGATTTCTGTCGAAGGATGCGAGGAATCCGGAATCCGCTGCGCGGTTGAGGGAAGCGCGAAGGAGGGTTACGCAGGTGTTTGACACGTTGTCCGACCGCCTGCAGACGACGTTTCGCAGGCTGCGCGGCAAGGGGCGGCTCGCGGAGGGAGACGTTTCGGAAGCGCTGCGGGAGGTGCGCCGGGCATTGCTCGAAGCCGACGTGAACTACGCGGTTGCGCGGGAGTTCGTCGAACGCGTGCGGCAGCGCGCGATCGGCCGGGAAATCTTGCAGAGTCTGTCAGCGGCGCAACAGGTCGTCAAGATCGTCAACGATGAACTGGTCGCGCTGATGGGCGGCGAGCAGGCGCGCTTAGCGCGCGCCGCGCAACCGCCGACGGTCGTGATGCTGGTCGGGTTGCAGGGAGCCGGAAAAACCACCGCGATTGCTAAGCTGGCGCGATTGCTGCACACCGCCGAGCATCGCCGACCGCTCCTTGTCGCGGCGGACATCTATCGCCCCGCCGCCGTGACGCAACTGCAACTGCTCGGGCGGCAGATTGATGTGCCGGTCTTCTCCAAAGGGGATGCGTTGCCGCAGGACATCGTCCGGCAGGCGCTGGCGGAAGCCCGGCGCGCGGGACATGACTACGTGCTGGTGGACACGGCCGGGCGGCTTCAAATCGACGGAGAAATGATGGATGAACTAAAAGATCTCAAGCAGTTGGCGGCGCCCCAGGAGATCCTGCTGGTCCTTGACGCCATGACGGGCCAGGAAGCCGTCTCGGTGGCGCAGGAGTTCCACCGGGCGCTCGGTGTGACAGGCGTTATATTGAGCAAGATGGACAGCGATACCAGAGGCGGGGCGGCCCTGACCGTCCGCCATATCACCGGCTGCCCGATCAAGTATGTCGGCACGGGCGAGCGGCCCGACGCGCCGACTGGCGGACTGGAACCGTTTCATCCGGACCGGATGGCTTCGCGCATTCTGGGCATGGGCGACGTACTGACGCTGATCGAAAAGGCGCAGGCGACCATTGACGAGCGGCAGGCGCGTGAGCTGGAGGAGAAGATCCGGCACAACGATTTCACGTTCGACGATTTTCTCGCGCAACTGCGGCAGGTAAAAAACCTCGGTCCTCTCGATCAGTTGCTCGGTATGCTGCCCGGAATGGGACGGCTGAAACAGATGAAAGAGAGCGTCACCGCCGCCCCTGACGGCCAACTGAAGAAGATCGAGGCGATCATTCTGTCCATGTCGCGGGAGGAGCGCGGCAGACCGGAATTGATCGAGAAGAGCGCCTCCCGCAGGCTGCGCATCGCCAAAGGCAGCGGCACTCAGGTGAAAGATGTGAACCAGTTGTTGCGCCAGTTTTCGGAAATGAGAAAGTTGATGAAGCAATTCTCCGGCTTGAGCAAGGGAGGACGAAGGGGTGCGGGAGCGTTGGGTCAGCTTGGCGCCGGTCTGCCCGGCGCTCCGCGCGACTTTGCACCGAGGGGCAGGCCGCGGGGGAAGAGGCGCAAGTAACGGCCGCCGCTTCGCGTAAAAAACGCATTTCTCTCTTGGTATCAGACGGTTGCAAGACCGGAAACTCTGTAAGGAGGTGATTACATTATGGCAGTGAGAATCCGCCTAAAAAGAATGGGTGCGAAAAAGTCGCCGTTCTACCGCGTTGTCGTCGCTGATTCGCGTTCACCGCGCGATGGGCGATTTGTCGAGGAGATCGGCACGTACAATCCGCTTGTGGACCCGGCGCAGATCGTCATCAAGGAAGACCGGGCGCTGTACTGGCTGCAGACCGGGGCTCAACCTTCGGATTCGGCGCGGTATCTGTTGCGCCAGGCGGGAATCATGAAAAAAGCGCACGAACTTCGCCAGGCCGGCAAGTGAATCGCGGAGCGGGGACCGTACGCCCGCCGAAACAGGGTAATCCCATGCCCTGTACCCGGTGAGTTCGGCGTCGTGGACAAGGTTTGCTGGGTCGGCGCCCTGCCCTGTGCCCGGCGAGTTTAGCGATAGCGGTGTCCGAGCAAAGGGCATAGGGCAGGGCGACGGCTGGCAGCGAAACCTCATTTTCAAGATCGACTGGCGGAGGCGGGTGTGATGCAGGAACTCGTTGAATTGATCGCGCGCCATCTCGTGGATGACCCAGCGGCGGTCTGTGTCCGCGAAATTCAGAAAGAGCGCGGGCTTGTCTATGAATTGTCCGTCTCGCCAGCGGACATGGGGAAAGTGATCGGAAAGAGCGGACGATTGGCCAAGTCCATCCGGACCGTCGTGGCGGCCGCCGCGTTGCAATACAACCAGCGGGCGACTGTAGAGATCGTGTGAGAGATTGCGGGCTGAATCCGTCCGTCGCGGATTGGACCCTCCGGCGGTTTGACTGTCGCCACCGAGTGCGTAGGATGTTTGAAGTTGGCTCTGTGTTCGTATTCGAATCGATCGGCAAGGGAACATGTGATAAAGTCCTCAGTGCGCCTGCTGAAATTTGGATTGTTACATGTCCCCAAGGGTGCTGTGCTCATTTTGACACGAGGAGCTGGAGAGCTTGATTACGATACGCCAACCTGTGACCGTGAAAATCATCCTGACAGAAGAAACGAAACAGACCTGGCTGGCTGAACTGCGCCGGTTGGTCAACCAGACCATCGCCGAACTGGAGGAATTGGAGTTTCGCGGCAAGCAATGGCTTCGCGACGCGGAGAAGCAGGGTGAATCCTCCGTGGAGGCGACGGAGCAGCGCATCGAGATGGAACGCGGCCAGCGCATCGAGCGGCGCGAGCAATTGATTGCGCAACTGTCCCAGATTCAGCAGATGGATATCGATTCGGAAGTGCCAAACGGAACCGTGGAAACTTCAATTGATGTCGAAGTGGGCGATTCTTGGGAGAAAGTGGCCATGGGTAGCGAGATTGTGGTGAAAGACGGGATCATCGTGGAGATTCGCCGCAATGGAGATCCGGTTTCCGCCCCGCTGTAAGGGTGGGAGTTCTGTCCCCTTTTTGAACAGCCTCTCATTCCAGTTCAAAAAGAGGGCAGGATTTTGACGGAGCAGATACCTGGAACTGATGGGTGTTGGTCGAGATGTCCCTATATACTGTGGGTATTATTGGAAGAACGCATGGCTTGCGCGGCGAGGTGCGAGTGGTCAGCAAGACGGATTTTCCCCACCTGCGGTTTGCGGCGGGTTCCCGTCTTTTGCTTGTGAACGGCGCGGACGACGAGGTGCTGAAAGAATTGACCGTGCGCGGCGCACGTCCGCACAAAGGCGTGTACATCGTTTCATTCGCGGGCGTTGATCAGGTCGAGCAAGGCGAACAATTGCGCGGATTGCACCTCAGGATTCACGAGGCGCAACTCGCGCCGTTGCCGGAGGGGGAATACTTCTTTCACCAGCTCGTGGGGTGCGATGTCTTTACGGATGAGGGCGAACGGCTCGGAGTGCTGGCGGAAGTGCTGACTCCAGGCGCCAACGATGTGTACGTAATTCAGACTCCCGCTGGCAAGGAAGTGCTGCTGCCGGCCATCCGGGAGTGCATTTTGCGCGTCGATCCCGGGCGGCGCAGGGTGGACATTCACGTCATCCCGGGGTTGCTGGATTAAAAAGGTCGAGGTTGCACGGATGCGCATTGATATTCTGACTCTCTTCCCGGAGATGTTCGGCGCCGTGTTGCAAAACAGCTTGCTGGGACGGGCGCGAAAGACCGGCGCGCTGGATGTTGGCGTGACCGACTTCCGGGAATACTCTACAGACCGGCACCGCACCGTGGACGACTATCCATTCGGCGGCGGGGCGGGAATGGTTCTGAAACCGGAGCCCATTTTCAGTGCCGTGGAAAGTGTGCAGGCCAAAAGCTCTGGTCAGGCAGGCTATTCGGCGCCGCGCATCATTCTCATGTCGCCGCAGGGGCGCCTGCTGTCGCACGATATGGCGGTTGAACTGGCTTCGTGCGGTCATCTGATCGTCGTGTGCGGGCATTATGAGGGATTTGACGAGCGGATTCGCACCCACCTCGCAACCGATGAGATATCGATCGGCGACTATGTATTGACAGGCGGAGAACTGGCCGCCATGGTGCTCATCGATGCGGTGATCCGTTTTGTTCCGGGTGTGCTCGGCAATGGTGAAAGCCACCGTTTCGACTCATTTGCAGAAGGATTGCTGGAATACCCGCAGTATACGCGCCCGCGCGACTTTCGCGGACTGTGTGTGCCCGATGTCCTGCTGTCGGGCGATCACGGGAGGATAGCGGACTGGCGCAGACGGCAGTCGTTGCTCCGTACGGTGCGGCGTAGGCCGGACCTGCTGGCGCGGGCCTGTCTGACGGACGAGGAGCGCCGGATATTGGATTCGTTGCGCGCCGAGGTCCGGGACGGCGAATAAGACCTGGATAGAGTCCGCACGTCAATCGCGGCCCACTGTATCCCTTGCCGTTCCTGCCGGCGGACTCACGCTACTGTATGCGCGATTCGCACCGTCTGTGAGCGACAAGGAAAAGTTGTGCCTTGGGGACATGGGATAAACACAATTCCGGCAGGCGAATGGCAGTGAATATCGCGTTTGACGGAAGCCTCAAACGCTATTTCTGGGATCAGACTGCCTGTGAAGGGGTCTTTAAGAACAGCAACCTGCAAAAATCACCCTTGACATGAAGAGTTGACGGTGCTATATTAACTTCTGTGCTTGGTGACTATGGCGGAGGGGAAACACCCGTTTCCATCCCGAACACGACGGTTAAGCCCTCCAGCGCTGATGGTACTTGGACCGCAGGGTCCTGGGAGAGTAAGTCGTTGCCAGGCGAAGGTCGGGCTCCTATCGCAAGATGGGAGCCCGACCTATTTCTGATTTCAGGTATCGCGTTTGAGATGCAGTCAAATACGATACCTGTTGTTGCCCGTCTGCAAAAACTTGGTGCGTTGACTCTGTGTCGGGATTGCGGAGCCGCATCTGCGGGAGGCACCAAGCGAAATGAATTCGCGAGTGATGGGTACTGTCCATCTCCTCTGGAATCATCCAGAGTCAGAGCGAATCGCCTGCGACCGGGATAGTGAGCAATAATGCTAAGAAAGTAAAATAATTATAAGGATGTTGTAGCGGCGGCGGGATGAAGGCTCGCCGGGTCGAGCAGTCGCCGCACCTGCCGCCGAGACCGCCGTCGCGCCGTCTGTTGCGCGGCCGGTCGGAATTTGTTATACTCTTGCCAACGGCGTTGCAGGACAGGAGTACCATTTAGGCCGTGGCGCAGAGAGCGCACCCCGCGATGTTCGCGGCTGGGAGGGTGCGCGCACGAAGGGAATGGGAAGCAGGTCCGAAGGCCGCGCGAGAGGATCGCGCCGGGAGCTGCCCGTTAACGCGCATAAAAGTGATGCCGTGACGGCATAACAAGGGTGGTACCGCGTGAGCGTCTCACGTCCCTTTTGGGCGGGAGGCTTTTTTATTGTATCGGGGAGGGTTCCGATTTGAAGGGCTGTGAGATTCGCCAGAAGTACGTGGAGTTTTTCCGCGACAAGGGGCACGACATCGTTCCGAGCGCGAGCCTGGTGCCGCGGGAGGACGCGTCGCTTTTGTGGATCAACAGCGGCATGGCGCCGCTCAAAAAGTATTTTGACGGGCGCGTCGTTCCGACGAATCCGCGCTTGGTGAACAGTCAGAAATGCATCCGCACGAACGATATCGAAAATGTGGGGAAGACGGCCCGGCATCATACCTTCTTTGAGATGCTGGGCAACTTCTCGATCGGCGATTATTTCAAGCGTGAAGCGATTCACTGGGCGTGGGAATTTCTCACCGGGCATCTGCGCATGGAACCCGGCCGGCTGTCGGTCACCATCCACCCGGAGGATGACGAGGCGCACCAGATCTGGCTGCGCGAGATCGGTGTGCCGGAAGCGCGCATCCTGCGACTGGAGGAAAATTTCTGGGATATCGGCGAAGGGCCGTGCGGACCGAATTCAGAG
>JAKACR010000067.1 GCA_021821225.1 Bacillota bacterium
GAGAGCGGGCCGTCGAGCGAACTGCTGGCGCAGGCGTGGCACCCGTACTCGCGGGCGTTGATCCAGTCGTTTCCGCCGTTGCACGGCCCGATGAAGCGGCAAAACGGCATTCCGGGGACGCCGCCGGACATGCTCAATCCTCCGGCGGGCTGCCCGTTTGCGGAGCGTTGCGCCGTGGTGATGGATGTCTGCCGGCTTGAGATGCCGGCGCTGCTTGCGCGCGGCGAGCGGCGGGTGGCTTGTCATCAGGCGGAGCAGGAGCGAGCGGAGGAGGTGCGGGCATGAGTGGACATGTCGAGGCGCATGGGACGGCAGAGGATCCGGGGGTGTTGGAGAAGGACCGGAAGGGGGCGCCGCTGGAACTTGACGGGGTGCACAAGCGGTTTGTGCAGGGCCAGCGAGTGGCGCACATCCTGCGCGGCGCGACACTGACGGTGGGCGCCAGCGAAATCGTCGCTTTGGTGGGCGAGTCAGGGTCGGGGAAATCGACCCTGGCGCGGACTGTCATGCGGCTGTACACGCCGGAAGAAGGCGCCATGCGCTTTGCCGGGCAGGATGTGACGCGCGTTATGGGGCGGGCGTTGCGGGCCTACCGGGAACGGGTGCAGATGGTGTTCCAGGATCCGTTTGCGTCACTCAATCCGACGCATGCGGTGGGCACGATCCTGCGGCGCAGTCTGCCGCGCAGCCGGCGGGGTCTAACTTCTCGGGAGCAGGACGCGCTGTTTCGCGAGGTGTTGTCCCAGGTGGGGCTGACGCCCCCGGACAATTTTTTGCAGCAGTACCCGCACGAACTCTCCGGGGGGCAGCGCCAGCGCGTGGCGTTGGCGCGTTCGCTGGCGGGAAGGCCAGACTTGGTGCTGGCCGACGAGCCGGTGTCGATGCTGGACGTGTCGCTGCGCCTTGGCGTGTTAAATCTGATGCTGTCGCTGAACGATACGTATGG
This sequence comes from Bacillota bacterium, assembly GCA_021821225.1. Next base: position 947 of record JAKACR010000067.1, read on the forward strand.
CATCGGGTATCTGTACATCACGCACGATCTGGCCAGCGCGCGCTATGTGGCGTCGCGCATCGCGGTCATGTACGCGGGGGAGATTGTCGAGGAAGGGCCGGCGGAGCGGGTGGTGGAGGAGGCCCGGCACCCGTACACGCAATTGCTGATCCAGGCGGCGCCGGACCCGGAGCGGCGGGGAAGCGAACTGGACGAGGCGGTGTTTACCGGCGAGCCGCCGAATCTGGCACAGGAGATCCGGGGGTGTCCCTTCCAGTTCCGCTGCCAGGCGGTGCATGACCGCTGCCGGGAAGAGACGCCAGCGCCAGTGGACGCAGGCGGGGGACAGCGGGTCAAGTGCCACCTGTACACGTCGTAAAACTGGCGCTTGACTGCCGCATCAGCAGGGGTATCGCACCAAAGGGCCGCGGCGAATGTCATCAAAGACATCCTTGTTCCCGCTTGACAAATATTCATAGAGCGGGCGCAGAAATTCCAAGCTCATGGCGAGTCCCGCCGTTTTGTTTCGTTTGCGCCAGACGATCTCATGTTCGGAAAATAGTTCTTTCAAACGACCTGCCATGGACGGATTTCTTGGCTGTTGCATCACGCCCGCCAGGATGATGTCGCAGGCAAGAGTCAAGAGCGCGCCCGTCAAGGCGTATTCCCGCTTGATGATCGCACCGTCAGGCGCTTCGAGCAAAACATCTTTCATCTCGGCGAGAAGATCACGGATGCAGTCCTTCACACTCGCTATTTGGTCAAGGTCAAAATGGTATTCCGAGTTCTCCCAGCGCCAGGGCCTCCACAGGATGTCGACCAAGGGGGCAAAATAGGTTGATTCAGGATTCGCAATGCCGCCGGCCAGGGAATGAAGACACCCGAACTCCTGGACAAGCCGTCCCATTTTCCCGCTGCCGTCGCCAAAAACGTGCAGGCTCAAGCCGCGTTCAAACTGATTTGCTTTCCCGACTGCGGCATTCCAGGATTGTTCGGCGGCCATCGCGAAACCAGAATAGCTGACAGACAGTGGTTGCCAGTGTCCCCAATCGCCCCAGTCTGTGGTGAGCAATCCGGCGGCGCCGTATGCGAATCCTGTAAGGGCGGCATTTCTTATGTTCTGTTCGGCTTGGTGCGATCGTCCCGTGAGGGACAGCCATGTTCCGGTGCTCGGGCAGAGGATGAATGACCGCCCTGCGTCAATGAGCGGCCGGATTCGTTTTGCGAAGGGATAATCGGCGGTGTATCCCCATTCCAGCGCAACGGCGTATTGGGGAATCTTTGAAGCCAGGTCCGGATTGTGGCGCGTGATGGTGTCAGCCCAAAATAATGCGACACGTTCTTTTTTCTCAACGATGCCGATCACTTTTTCGAGAAATTCCATATAGACAGACGGGCGTCCTTGAATGTCACACAATGGTTTGCTCTTTCCCAATCCAAGATCGAATGTTTCATCAAAACCGATATTGACAAACTGACTAGAAAAGTAGGGCAGCAATTCTTCAAGAAGACCTTCAATGAAAGTGACACTCGCCGGATCCGTTGGATTAAGCGAATAGGGATAGGGGTATGGGCCGTCAGGAAACATTCCGCCTTCCGTGCAGTCGGCAAGCTGTCTGTACTGGGGTTGGCGCAACCAGTCCGTCAAGTGTCCGTAGCAATTCTGGTTGGGAACAAGATCGACGTAGCGTTCGCGGCAGTGTGCGGCAAGCGCCAGGATTTCTTCTCCCGTGAGTCGGCCGGATCGCTGGAGGTTTTCGGGGTGCTGCCGATAGGCAAACGCGTTTTCCATATAGAGTTCCAGGTGGTTGATCTTCAGATCGGCAAGCAGATCAACAAGATGAAATAGTGTCTCTTGAGTGGGGACTTTAAAACGGCTGATATCCAGCATGACCCCCCGGATCGGGAAATCAGGGTGATCCCTGATCTTTAGACAGGGAAGCGTGAGGCCGTACTCCCGAATCAATTGCCACAGCGTGGACATGCCATAAAACGCGCCGGCGGGCGCTGTGGCCTGGATGTGGATAGAATGGGCGCACACCTCTAATGTATATCCTTCCGGATGCGTCACGGGTCTGCATTGATCCAGCGTGACGGTGATTCCTTTCGCGGGGTCGAATGAATCCGCAACAATGGGGAGGTTCAACCCGTTGCGCGCTGCCAGTCGCTCCTTAAAGCGTCGGGCCGTCAAATAGAGGGCCTGCGGGGCGGAAGCGATCTGAATCCATTGGTCAGACGCCAATGTGAAGGTTCCGCTCGTGAATTGCAGGCGCTTCGGTGTGGGCAACAGCGCTGTCTTATCATGATAAACAGTCACAATGTGGCTCCTTTCGGAGAACCAGTGAATTGAACAGTTCCAATGATATACCACCCCGTCTCCGTTTGGGGGAGAATGGTGGCCAAGGCGATCGGCGGGGTGGAGTCGTGCGAGCTGTCCATGATCGCGACCCCAAGACGGTAGATCCCCTCTTTCGTTTCATGCCAGAACGTTTCTGTTGAATAGGAGTTCTCCTGATTTCCAATCCAGTCTGCCGGATCAACGTCAGTTACCACGAATTTCCCTGTGCAGGTGTCGGACTGAGCATGGAGCAGCGCAAATGTGATGCGGTACTTGTGATTCCAGTTTGGAGTATCGTTGGGCAGTTTGCCTGCGCCATGGTTGATCCACGAATGGCGGATGCGCAGCGTGCGGTCTCGCTTGCAGACCGATTCGAAGCGAATGGCGGAAAGATGAAACCGATACCCGCACGAAAGAAAGAAATGCTCCACCAAATCGCCCGCGTGCAACATCCACGCCGCTGAGTCCTCCGGTCCTCTCAGATCCAGGGTGTTCGCATGGAGTTGCAAGGCGTCGGACACCACGCGCCAAAGAACGTCCCGGAGTGTCAGGAAGCCGTCCTCTTTCCACCAGGAGGCCCGGGAAATCAGGTGATGATAGCAATTTTCCGCAAATACGGCGGTTTGCGGCCAATGGGTTAGAATGTTCTCCTTATCTCTGGGAGTCAGCCAGCGCGGACTTCCAAAACTGTCTCTGCGCAGTACGTATCCCATCTGATGAACGGCCCAATCAGTCAGCGCGTCAGGAATGGCGCCAATCTGTGCGCCGAGCAGCACTCGCTTGAAGGATGTGGCGTACGTCGCGGTGATCCAGCGAAATACCGACTGCAATTCTTCATCCGTTTCCACGCGGATATGATGCATTTCTCCCCACCAGCCGAGCCCCTGTCCATCAATAAAATCGACTTCGCGCGGATCGTCGAAACGGGCGGCAAATGATTGGATGAAGTCCTCAAAGTGCCATTGAAAGATGCGGTCGGTGACAGCCGGATTCCAGTGGAGGTGACTGTGCCCGTGTGCGTCTTCCCATATCTCCTCGTACCCGCCGGCGCCTGCGCTGCGAACGAATTCAGGCGTTGCCTGCCGATACGAGTCGCGGCTGTCCACGTATACCCGAAACGCCAGCCGGAGATGGCGCTTCCTGGCTCCCTCAATAAGGTCTATGAAATTCGCGTCCTGTTCCCAGGCATAGTGTCCTTTGGCTGGTTCAAGTTGTGCCCATGGCACACGGATATACTGAATATTCGCCAACTCGCTAGCTCCGCTGTGGTCCTGCGCGGCCCAATACGCGCCGGCGTCGGGGAAGCCCGAATCAAGGGGGGCCGAGTTCCCCGCCGCATGATGCGACGCATCGATATGATGGAACGCATCGATATACAGCATCCAGCCCATCGCCGGATTCTTGATCGGCGATACTGCGTCGTAAGGCGGTTGATATGAGGATTTGCCCTTATCCATTTCCCTTGTCGCTCCGTTCTGGTAAGACCGTACAAAATTTTTTGCAAATCCATCACAAAAGCTTGAATGCTCATTTATTTCATGCTAACATCACATTTAATAGTTAGCAAGTCTCTTTTACTAATCTATTTCGCGCTCGATGGCGACAAAAGGAAATTCGGGAGGCGCATGCCGGAATGAAGGAATTGCGTCAGAAGTGGGTTGTACTATGCGCGGCGGGGGTATTGGGGACGGGACTGTTGGGGCTTTCGGGGCAGGTTCTCGCCAAAGCGCCTCCCATTGACGTAGGCGGATCTGCTATCGTATCCGCCTACGCCAAGCGTCAGGTGCTGAAGGTCGGGATGGAGACGACGATTGTCGAGCATGCCGCCGGAATTGCAAATCAGGCGAAAATTGAGCTTTACGACCAAAATACGGGGACGTACTTACAAGGGGATCCACTCGGAGGCGGGGCGGTGGGATTCGTCGTCGCGTCGTCGTCGTCGCAGTTGGTGACCTATCGGCCTGTGGTCGAATATGCCGGAGTGGTCCACTTGGCGGCCGGTCCGTCCATTGCGGTGGAATGGCAGAGTGCCGCCAATTCCACCTCGAACGGATTTTCGGCGCCAAACGGCGGCGGAGCGAATGCCGATTTTTACACCACAGGCGCCAACAGCGCCGCGCCGACCGAATCGGTCCACATCGCAGCGTATGATATGGCATCCTATGGATACAACAGTGAAGGATTTGCCGAAGACTACGGCGGGCCTGTCCTGCAAAACTGGACCGACCTGAGCAACGGCGCCACCAATCAGTCTACCTACCAATGGAAGGTGCCCACCGACGGCAAGCCGATGTTCTATCAGATGACGGCCTACGCCGTGCCAAAGTCCAACGGGCAATATCAGTACGACCAGCAGGCCAAGGTCTATTCGCCCACCTTCGTGGCCAATGAGCCCGCCAATCCGGATGCCGCTATTCCTGAAGTGGCCCCACTGGGGACGAATCTTCAGTTAACCGGGCTTCATCCGGGATGGGCGGTATGGTTTACGTGTATCGGAATGAACACGCAAGACCTGAAGTGGGAAACGGTGGCGGTCAATGCTAGCGGTGACGCTGTAATTCCCCTCAACCGCTTGGGGGCGGTCAAGATCTTGCTTAACGGCCAAGTGGATTATGTGAATGTCGAGAGTGCACCGACAAACTGAAGTCTATATCCGGCGAACGATATCATGAGTCGGATGTTCGATTCGAGGAAGTAAACTTCGCGACAATGGCCGCAATGACGCCCGGCACAAGCCCGAGTTCAAGGAGAGAAGCACATGGATCATGAAAGTGTTCAGGAGGCGTGTGCGGGAGTGGCGGAACGAGTGGTGGAACGAATGGTGGAACGGGCAGAGTACCAGTTCAATACGGACTGGTATTTTAAGGAGGACGATGCGGAGGAGTACAGCCAAGCATTACGGTCCTCCGAAAGATGGCAACAGGTCTGTTTGCCCCATTCAAACGCGCTGGTTCCTCGACAAGATATGGATTCCGGCGCCTATCAATTTCGTTCCTGGTATAAAAAAGAGTTCCGTCTGCCCCCACACTGTTCCGATAAACGCGTTTGGTTGAGCTTCGAAGGGGCTATGTCAGTCGCGCAGGTCTATATCAACGGACAGCGTGCCGGAGAACATCAAGGTGGATACACCCCTTTCACGATGGATATCACGGACTTTTTAGACTGGCAGAGCGTAAATACGGTGGCCGTGCGTCTTGACTCCCGCGCGCAAAGCGATATTCCTCCGGAAGGAGGACGCATCGACTATCTATTGTTTGGCGGTCTCTATCGGGAGGCGCGGCTGACGGTTCTCGGTCTGATACACATTATTGATGCATTTATATGGACAGAATCAGCCGCAGTGAATCACGCAGTCCTGCGCGGTTCACTGCGCATGGCCAATCGGGGAAGACAGTCGCGAACTGTGCGTGTGAGAGCGATCTGCCGGCCGAAAAATGGGGTCGGAGTCCTGTCCCTTGATCTTGGAGAGACCACGGTCTCGGCCGGATCGGAGACAGGATATCCCGTTACATTGGAAATCATGAATCCGCGTCTTTGGGATGTCGATCATCCTGAACTGTATGAAATCGAGTTCTGGTTGTTGGACGATGAAGAGAGCGTGGACAAAAAGGCGGTCACGTTTGGGATTCGGACGATTCAGGTGGATAAGGCGGGAGTTCTCTTGAATGGACGACTGCTCAAATTGCGTGGGCTCAACCGCCATCAGACCTTTCCCGTGATCGGCGGGGCGGCGCCGGCGCGCCTGCAGCGACGGGACGCCTGGATTTTGAAGCGGCAGTTGGGTCTGAATTTTGTCCGGACTTCTCACTACCCGCAGGACCCACATTTTTTGGCAGCCTGTGATGAACTGGGATTATTGGTTTTTGAAGAGCTTCCCGGTTGGAATTATATTGGGGGTGATCGCTGGAAAGCAACGGGACTGCAACTGATCCGGGAAATGATCCTGCGCGACCGGAATCACGCCTCGATTTTCCTGTGGGGAGTTCGAATCAATGAATCTGCGGACGATCACGATTTTTATTTTCAAACCAATCAACTGGCGCGCTCCTTGGATCCGACCCGTCCAACCGGAGGGGGCCGGGATATTTTGACAAGTGAGTGGTTGGAAGATGTGTACACTTTCAACGATTTTTCGCTTGAACTGAGACCCACCGTCCATACTCCGACATTGATCACGGAATACTTGGGGCACATGTTTCCGGTCAAACCCACCGATCCGGAACCATTGCTTGTCATGCATGCCCTTCATCATGCGGGGATCGTGAATCAGTTGCACGGAAGAGCCGACCTGATGGGCGGATCCGGCTGGTGCGCTTTTGACTACAATACACGCCACACGTTCGGTTCCGGGAACGGGGTTTGCCATCACGGCGTCTGCGATCTATATCGCAATCTGAAATTCGCCGGTTTTTTTTATGCGAGTCAAATGGATGCGGATCAGGGGATCGTACTGTATGTGGCGACCTATCTTACCGATGCGAGTTTGGCCAGGGCATACTTTCCGGCAGACCATCCGTTTTATTTCAATCTAAAAAACGAGTCACTCACGGTGTACGTGTTTACGAACTGTGATTCGGTTTCGCTCGAAAAGGATGGCGTATCGTTGGGTGTAAAAATTCCGGATCGCGAGCGCTTTCCGTTTCTCCCTCATCCGCCCGTCTCGTTTGCAGTTCCCGTCGCGCCGATCACAGGCCGGTTGAGAGCCGTCGGCTACGTCCGCGGGGAACCCGTCAGGATGGTCGAGGTGCGAACCCCGGAAAGCATGCATCGTCTTGTGGTTCAAGCGGACGACTCTGTATTGGCGGCGGACGGCAGTGACATGACCTGCATCCGCGCGACACTGGTGGATCGCAATGGGCAGAGGTTGCCCTATGCGAATCATGTCGTCACCTTCGCGACGGCGGGGCCGCTTTTCGTCATGGGAACCGACAGAGTGAGCCTGGATGCCGGGATCGCATGCGTCTATGCCAAAACCGGGACGACGCCGGGAAGCGCCACGATAGCCGTGTCCATGGAAGGCGTTCCGACGGAACGGTTGACGATTGAAATCAGGGCGGATTCCCGGTTGCAATTGCCGAGTCTATAAAAGAGCCTGTTCAAAAAGGGGGCAGGTAAGATCCGCGCAGTGCAAGGAAGCAGCCAGAAATGCGGACCGAGCGTACGTTTTTGGGTACGTGAGGGAGCATTTCTGGCGATGACGCCGCAATGTGCCGGGGAGTTCTGCTCCCTTTTTGAACAACCTCTAAAAACACAAGAGGTGACAAGGAGAATTCAGGATGAAACGAATGGTTGGCCGCGGTTGAGCGAAGAAACCTCCAGGAAGCTGGACGTGATTATCAATGGATGAAGTGTGTATGGGGAGGCGGTCGTGATGCTTCGTGTAGCCGTCGTTGGGTCGGGCACCATGGGGAAGGTGCATTCAAACGCTTATGAACAGATGCCTGACGTACATCTTGTCGGTATCGTGGATCGTTCAAAAGTTCGTGGAGAACAGCTTGCCAGAGAGCGGTCCACCCATGCGTATTCAAGTCTTGAGGATCTGTTTGCCAAGGAGCAAGTGGATGTTGTGGACATATGCCTTCCCACTGATCTGCATCGAACTTTCGCAGAAAAAGCTTTTGCGGCCGGTAAACACGTGATTTGTGAAAAACCGGTCGCGCGGACCCTGGCGGATGCCTGGGCCATGCACGATGCGAGTCTGAAGGCCGGCGTTCAGTTGCATGTGGCTCAGGTCCTGCGCTTTTTTCCGGAATACAAGATGGCCAGGGAGATCGTACAGCGTGGCGAACTCGGCGAGATCAAAATGGCGCAAGCGGTTCGCGGCGGCGTATTTCCGCAGGGTGTCGAAGATTGGTATGCGAATGTGGAACGCAGCGGATCTCTCATTGTCGACATGATGATCCACGACATTGATTTTCTTCGCTGGTGTTTCGGAGAAGTTGAGCGTGTCTATGCGAGGAATCTGTTGCAAAACGAGATGAACCGGATCGACCACGCGTATGTCAGTTTGCGCTTTAAAAATGGCGTCATCGCACAGTTGGAAGGTACGTGGGCTTATCCCTCCGGATTTCATACGGAGCTTGAACTGGCCGGTCGAGCCGGCATACTTCGCCATCGAAGTGAGGATTCCGTGCCGGTTGAGACGTTCTTCCACGCTCAGGCGGCAAATGCCGGGGGTGTCGCTGTCCCCGAAAGTCCGCTGGCGAAGGACCCCTATTATGCTGAACTGGAGCACTTTATCGATTGTATCGCAGGGAACGCCCAGTCGATTGTCAGTGTTCACGACGCCATCATGGCTTTGGAGATTGGTCTTGCCGCCCTGGAATCGGCGCGCACCGGCCGCGTCGTTTCACTGGAATAGTTTCGGCCTTTAATGGTTGGATAGGAGGAACGAGCCATGAAATGGGGTATCGTGGGTCTGGAAGATCCGATGGTCCATATGTTTTTGAAGGGATTTTCTGAATCCAATCCCGGAGAACTGGCGGGCTTTACCGGGGTTGGTCAGGAGAATTGCCATATGATTGCCCAAAAATACAACGTCCGCCACTATGCGGATGTCACCGCTCTCATGGATGAGGTTGACGCGGTGCTGGTCTTCACTGAAACAGCGGATCGGGCGGCGGCGATCAAACGTGTCGCAACGTTTGGAAAACACGTGTTCTGCAACCCTCCGTTTGCGTTGACAATGGAGGAGGCGCGCGCGTGCGCGGAATTCTGTACAAAACAAGGGGTTATGCTCGAAGCGGTCTTCCCGCTTCGCTTTGCTCCGAGCGTACAACGCGTCAAAGCGATGCTGGAGGAGGGACAACTCGGCCGCGTGGTGGCCATCCGCGGCACAGCCATTTTCGACGCCGCGCTGCCCGCCATTGATTTGATGAGATGGCTGGCGGATGACGAGTTTCGTTCCGTATATGCAGAGATTGGTTCGCTTTTTCCAGACGGGGACGATTGCGTGCTTCTGACGGTCGACTTTGTGCGGGGAGCGATCGGATCCCTCGGCCCAAGCGGCGCAAAATCGAGTTTCTCAGATGCTGAGGAGGATATGGACTTCGAGATTATTGGCACGGGCGGCGTCGTGAGACTTCGGATTTTTGGGCAAGAACTCTCTGTGATCAACAATCGCGACCGGCGGATCAGTTCAAGATTCTGGGGAGATCACCCGGCTTTGAAGGCTGTGGAAGCATACGGAGCCCGGATCCAAACCGGCGGATGGATGCGCGCCGCCGAAAATGCGGGCATGCGAGCGATGGCAGTCAGCGAAGCCGCCCGTCGATCGGCGGCAACCGGACAGCCTGCAGCAGTGGATTATCGGTAAGCGGCGAGGGGGAGAGAGGGCATGCTGAGGGAAATGACCCTGTCCGTTTAGTTTGGTACACCCTCATGCGGATAGGGTTATTCTCATGAATCATTCGGTGATGAAGCTTTAAAGCGCGAAGATGGCCCATGATCCTGCAGGGATCCGGCGTGACCCCTGAACCGGCCAATCCTCCTCTTCCACCGCAAACCCGTTTTCGAGCGACTCCGCATATACGCGGACGGCCGTCAGGGGCTGAAAGTCGGAAGCCACGCGCTCCTTCCAGCCAGCCAGCATCTCCCCCGAAACAGCGAAGGCGTCATCCCCAAGATTGGCACAAGCGAACACCAGCGATGCTCTTGTGCGATAGACGTTGACAAAGACAAATTCGGGCAACTCAAGCCAGAGTTGGGCGACTGGACCACTTAGTTCCGGATTGGGGTTGCCCAGTTCTGCCAGGGAGCGGCGATAGTGCTCCCAATAGGCGATTTCTTCCGGCGTACG
>JAKACR010000068.1 GCA_021821225.1 Bacillota bacterium
GGATGACAGGTAGCGTATTGCCCATGTATCCGACATTTTGCGCGGCGTACAGGAGAAGCGAGATCCAGGCCCAGAGCAGAGAGCGGACGATCAAGTGCTGGACATTGTCACGCGTGATCCGCATCCGTCGCACCTCCCCCAAGCACAGCGCCGCCGCGATATGAGGCGTATGAGACGCTCCCACCTTCAACAGGCGGCAACCGGACGGTGGATTCCAGATCGCCAGGATCGCAGATCTGCTCCACTCGCCAGCCCAGCGCGCGCAACTGTGCCGCCGCCTCCTCTTCCTCGCTGGTAAACACCGCCTCCGTCGCCTGCACGGCGAGCAGAGTGACGCGGCAGCGTTTCTCACGCAGCATGACCGCCAGCCGCAGCAATTTCCGTTCCGGCCGGCGCGCGATCAGCAACACAACCGCCTGGCCGGGAATGCCGAGCAGGCGCCAGGGGCTGTCGCCTGGGCCTTCGTCGCCCTGGATTTCAAGCGCCGCCAGATGGCCAAGCGACTGCACAAGCACGACATCTCCTTTCCCGATGCCGTGATCGATGAACCGCCTGCCAAATGTGACGAGATCGAACGACAGCCCCTCGCGGTGCGCGTACTGGACAATCGATGCCGCGACGGACAGCGCGCGTTCAAAAGATGCCGCAGCGCCGCCGAACGAGGGTTCGCTCGCATCGATCACAAGCACGATTTCCGTCGTGGTATAATGTTCAAACTCCTTTGACCGGAGAGCGCCTGAGCGCGCTGTCGCAGGCCAGTGAATACGGCTCAAGCGATCACCGGGAACGTAATCGCGAACGCCGGCGGCGCGCGACGCATCGTCCGAACTGCGCGCATGAACGACGCGGGCGCCAAGCCGCACCTGATCCAGCACGAACAGATGAAGCGGCGGGCGGGACGCCGGGTACACGACAAGCTGCCCTGCCCCGCTCACCTGCGTGCAGCGCACGATCAGGCCGAATGCGTCGCCGCAGGTGATTTGTGCCACCCACCCGTCAAACACGCCGCGGGGAACGCCCGACAATGCGTAGTTGAATGTGGACGTCCCCCCGCGTCCCAGAAAGGCGAGCCAACGCGGCTGCGCGCAGCGGACGGCGAGTCTGGCGGGCAGCAACTCCTCCACGCGCAACCAGACCGGCGTTGGCAAGCGACGGTCTCGTGCGCACACCGTCAGAGCCACCTGGACATCCTCCTGCGCACGCACGCGCAGCGCGGAAAGTTTGCGTTCGACCGCAAAGCGCCGCGGCAAAAAAATCAGGACGGCCGTCTCATAGACGGACAGCAGCGCCGCCACGCCAAACAGGAACCACGGCCCAAACCCGCCATACATCCGCGACAGCGCGTACAGGAGCGCCGTCGTCAGGTAGAGCGCCCCCGCTACCGACAGGTTGCGCATACGCTACCTCCGTCCGGGAATCACCGGCACAGGCGTCGATTCGAGAATCTCCTGCAGGACGCTCTGCGGCGCAACGCCGGAAATACGCGCTTCCGGGTGGAGCAGCAGGCGGTGCCGCAAGACATGGGGCGCCAGGTATTTGATATCGTCTGGAATCACATAGTTTCTTCCCGCAAGCAGGGCGTACGCCTGACTCACACGGGCGAGCGCGAGGCTGCCGCGCGGAGATACGCCCAGATAGACGCGCGGATGCACCCGCGTGCGTTGCGCCACATCCACGATATACGCGAAAAGCGACGGGTCCACAAACACGCCCGCCGCCTGTTCCTGCCACTCTATAACCGCTTCGGGCGCCGCGACGGGCTGCAGTTCCCCGACGCTCACTCCCGTCGTGCCGCGCGCCAGAATCGACAGCTCCTCCTCAGGCGTCGGATAACCGATGGAAAGTTTGAGCAGAAAGCGGTCAAGTTGCGCCTCGGGCAGCGGAAACGTCCCCTCGTATTCGATCGGATTCTGTGTGGCAAGCACAAAAAAAGGCGCAGGCAGCGCGCGCGTGATACCGTCAAACGAAACACTGTGCTCCTCCAGCGCTTCAAGCAGCGCCGCCTGCGTTTTGGGAGATGTACGATTGATCTCGTCGGCCAGCACGACATGGGCAAAGATGGGTCCCGGACGAAACTCAAACGCGCCGCTTCCCTGGTTGAAAATCGACGTGCCCGTCACATCGGACGGCAACAGGTCGGGCGTGAACTGGATACGTTTGAAATCGCACGCGAAACTTCTGGCGATCGCCCTGACCATCACCGTTTTGCCCACGCCCGGCACATCCTCAAGTAGAATGTGTCCGCGACTGATCATCGCCACAATGCACAGGCGGACAATATCCCGCTTGCCGACGATCACTTTCCCGACGTTGTCCAACACCCGATCCACGAGCCTGGCGGCGATTCCCGCCGCGTCTTGCTCGTGTTCCGCAGTCACATGCACACTCAATCCCACCCGGAATTCTGTATCTGAGGTTGTTCAAAAAGTGAGCAGAACTCCCTGGCGCATTGCCGCGTCATCGCCAGAAATGCTCCCTCACGCACCCAAAAACGTACGCTCGGTCCGCATTTCTGGCTGCTTCCTAGGAGACATGGGATAATGTCCACTGCACACTCGGTTTATCCCATGTCCCGTTGCACTGCGCGTGTCTTACCTGCCCACTTTTTGAACAGGCTCTACCTGACCGCCGACTGCAAAGTATAACCGTTCAGGCTCTTGCAGGATGAGAAGAGTCCACTTCTTGACTTCGACGGTCAGCGCAAGAATCCTCTTTGCCTGATATGGAATGATATTCCCTAACCCCGTGGTTTTTTCGCACGTCACAGCGGCAATTTGCGTTTCACGGGTGGAGAAACGAAATGCGCCGGCCGAAGCCCCAACTGTTTACGAATATCCCAGTACAGAAGGTGCCCGGCCAAAACATGCCCCTTGTGATTGGGGTGCCAGCTATTTGCCACATACGGCCAATACGTCTGGTGATGGGCGGTGATATAGTGTTTCATCTGTGCAAAGACATTGAAAATGTAAACGTCCGGACTGTGAAATGAGCGGGCAACCGCCAGTTCGTCCGCCATGAAGCGGTGAATCGGGACGCGAAAGGCTGTCTGCGAGACCTCGGTGACAGGCGGCGTCACCATGAACACCACCGCATGACGCGCCAAAGCCTGTTCGATCTCCCGGCGGATCTCCGCCTCAAACAGAGGAAGCGGCGTACCGACGTGAATGTCGTTCAGCAATCCCCACGACAACACCACGAGCGACGGGTTGTATTCGCGCAGCCACCGCGGATAGCGGGATGTCACCATCTTCACATCCGCTCCGACGATCGCCTTGTCGATGAAATCGTACGGATGTCCCGTGGAGCGCGAGAGCCAGCGAAATGCGTCCACCAGATAGCCGCCGTCCCAGCCGTGCCGCCAGTTCTGCCAGCCTGTATCGCGCCATCCGAGTGCGATGGACCCTCCGACCGCCACCACGCGAATCGATCCCGGCGCTCTCCTGTCCTTGCCGTGAGCCGTTTGTCCGCGGCTGGCCGAGTGACCGGTCGACTGGCCGGTCGTCGCCGCGAATGCCGTCATGCTCTGCGTTGACGGGCCCGCAATCGGTGCGGCAAGCGCTCCGGCCGCACACGAGAGGGCCAATGCACCCGCTATTGTCCAATGTCCGCGGTTCCCCATCCCCTATGACTGCCCTCCTCAACCTCTGTCGCACCTATGGTACAACATCGGAGAGCCTCTCACCAGCGGACAATTCTTGACTCATTTATATCCCAGATTGGCCCTTTCCTCCGGCAGCCAATCCTGGGCCAAGCAGCGCGCGGTCCCGCAACGTTCCGAGCGGTCGCGTGGATCCCCGTTCCACCAGCGAGGTCGGCAGCACATAGTGCATCGGCCGCGCCGCCTGTTCACTCTCCGCCATGTTCCCGATGATCAGTTCGGCCGCCTTGCGTCCGATACCCTCCTTGTCCTGAATCACCGTCGTCAGCGGCGGGTAGACGTAGCCCGCCATCTCGATGTCGTCAAAACCGACGACGCCGATATCGTCGGGAATCCGTATCCCTTCCTCAAGCAATACACGCATCAATCCGATGGCGATCACGTCGGCGGAACACACGATGACCTCCGGGCGCTCGTCCAATTCCATCATTCCGCGCCCAGCGGCATATCCCGCCGCAAACGTGAACTCACCGCCGAAGATCCACCTGTCCGACACGGCGATGCCCAATTCGCTCATCCCGCTGTAAAACCCCTGCAGTCGCTCCAGAGCCACCTGCAGTTGCAAAGGGCCGTGCACGAACCCGAAGCTCCGGTAGCCGGACTGGAACAGCGTCAGCACCATGTCGTGGACGGCCCGCCGGTTATCCGACATCACGGAGCCCATATTCTTTCCCGCGCTGACAAAATCAATCCCCACCAGCGGCAGGTCGGACTGAAGCAGTCCACCCGCATTGTCATCCACGCCGCCGATGATCAACACTCCGTCGACCGCCCTGTGCCGCACGCGGTCCAGTAAATTCCACTCACCAAACGGACGATGCTTGTCCGAGAAGATCAGCACGTCGTACCCGTGATCCCCGATCGCGTCCTGAAACGCCTTGAGGACAGACCCCAGATGCGGGTGACTGAAGCCTTCGTCCGTCCTGTAGAGAACCCCGACCGTGCGGCTCTTGTGCGTCACCAGGTTGCGCGCCGTAGCGCTCGGATAATACCGCAATTCACGCACGACCTCCAGAATGCGGGCTTTCGTGTCCGAATTGATGTCCGGGTAGTTGTTGAGCGCGCGCGAAACCGAAGCGACTGAAACTCCCGCGCGCCGCGCCACATCCCTGATGGTCACCACCAAAAATCACCTCTTTGCTTTCCCACTTCTCAGTTCTCAACGTGATGGCAGACAACCGCATGTCCGGGCGAGACCTCGATAGTGGGGGCCTGCTCTGCAAAACAGACGGCCGTCGCCGCCGGGCAGCGCGCCGCAAAGGGGCATCCGTGCCGTCCTTCAAGCAGATCGGGCGCTCCGCCGGAAGTCTCCGGAAGTGGTCCGCGCTGCCGGTTCCCCGGCGTGGCGGCAAGCAGCAACTGTGTGTACGGATGCGCCGGACGGCGCAGCAGTTCCCGCGAATCCGCCGTTTCCATGAGCTTCCCGCCGTAGAGCACCATGATCCTGTCCCCAAAGTAGCGCGCCGACGCGAGATCGTGCGTGATGTACAGATACGAGAGCCCGAGTTCCCGCTTCAGTTCGTTCATCAACCGCAGTACGCCCGCACGGATGGACACGTCGAGCATCGAAATCGGTTCATCCGCCACCACCAGAGCGGGCTTGGCGGCCAGCGCGCGCGCGATGGCCACGCGCTGGCGCTGGCCACCCGACAGTTCGTGCGGGTACTTCACGCGCGTCTCGGCCACCGGCGTCAGACCGACGATCTCAAGCAGGCTGTCAATCTCTGCGTCCAGTCGCTCGCCGCGCACCAGCCGATACTTGCGCAGCGGAAACGCCAGGTGATGTTCAACCGTATGCACCGGATTGAGCGATCCGAATGGATCCTGGAAGATCATCTGCGCATGTCTGCGGTAATCCATCAATTTGCTTCCGCGGATATGCGTCACATCCTGTCCTCGAACCGTGATGTGTCCTCTGCTTGGCTCGACGGTGCGCACCAGGGCTTTCGCGATGGTCGATTTGCCGCTTCCCGACTCGCCGACAAGCGACAGCACCTCGCCCGCGCCAATGGTGAAGCTGACATGATCCACCGGCGTGATGAACTGCTTTCTGGCGCCCGTCCGGATGGGAAAGCGCACGACAAGGTCGTCCACAACCACCAGCGGCGCCGCGGCATGGGAAGAAGCTCTAAGATCCGCCGCCATGTTACGACACCTCCTGTTTTGTGAACAAGTGACACTCCACCATTGTATCACCAAGGGCTATCGGCTCAGGGCGAACCGTGCGGCAGATATCCATGGCGACCGGGCAGCGCGGGTGAAACGCACAGCCCTGCGGAAGATTAACCAGATCCGGCGGATGTCCGGGAATGCCTTCAATGACGACATCATCCGCCGTCAATTCGGGAATCGCGCGCAACAACCCTTCCGTGTAGGGGTGATGGCGATGCTCCAGAGACAGCGTGTCACCGCGGGAAATCTCGACGATCCGGCCGGCGTACATGATCGCGACACGCTGCGCGAGTTCCGCGACAAGGCTGAAATCGTGGCTGATGAAGAGGACAGAAAAATGCTTCTCGCGCTGGATCGCCTGAATCTCGTCGAGAATCGAGCGCTGAACGACAACATCCAGCGCGGTGGTCGGCTCGTCCATGATCACGAGATCCGGTTCAAGCGCCACGGCGATCGCCATGACGACCCGCTGGCGCATGCCACCGGACAGTTCGTGCGGGTAGCTGCGCAGGCGCTTGCGCTCGATGCGCACCAGATCGAGCAGTTCTCCCGCCCTGCGCCGGGCCTCCGCCACCGACATGTCGCGCCTGTGGCTGCGCAGCGTGTCGATGATCTGCGTTTCAACCGTCATGACGGGATTGAGCGCGCTCATCGCGCTTTGAAACACCATGGCCATCTTGTTCCAGCGGAATTTTTTCAAGGACCTCGCATCCATGGCGTAGACATCCTGGCCCAGCACCCTGATCGTACCTTCCGTCACGCTTGCGGCGCCGCGCAATAGGCGCATGACGGCGAATGCCAAGGTTGACTTTCCAGATCCGGATTCACCGACCAGGCCGACGATCTCGTTTTGCATGACGGTCAGGTTGACACGGCTGACCGCCTGCACGGGTCCACCCGGCGTTTCGTAGGCGACAGAGACATCTTTCAATTCAAGCACCGGCAGAATTTGCGCCATGCTGTTTCCGCCTCCTTGCCGCGCGCAGGCGCGGATTGGTAATCTGGTCAACGGAGGAGTTCATCAGGGCGAAACTCGTTCCCACCAGCGCGATGGCAAGACCGGGCGGCAGGAACCACCACCACGCGCCGTTGAGCATGGCGCCCCCTGCGTCCGCCCAGTACAGCATCGTGCCCCAGCTCGACGAACTGAGATTCTCAAAACCGAGAAAGGCGAGTCCGGACTCGGCCAAAATGGCCCCGAGACAGGCGTACATGATATTGGAAGCCACGATTGACAGCATGTTGGGGATGATCTCCGTCACCATGATGCGCACGCTCGACATGCCGGACAACCGCGCCGCCACGACAAAGTCGCGGCTGATCAGCGACATCGTCTGCGAGCGAAAGACGCGCGCGCCCCACGCCCAGCCAGTCAGGCCGATGATGAAGCCGTTTGTGATCGGCGTGGTGTTGCGCAGGTACGATTCCATCACGATCAGCAGCGCCAGCGTGGGCAACACGAGAAAGATGTTCGTGAGCGCCGTGAGAATGGAGTCGATCACCCCGCCGCGATAGCCTGCGTACACACCGATGGCCAGAGCCAGGAACGTAGACAAGAGACCCGCTCCGACGCCCACCGTCAGGCTGGTGCGCGTGCCGAAGATGAACTGCGAAAACACGTCCTGGCCTGTCGCCGTGGTGCCGAGCCAGTTGGCCGCACTGGGCGGCTGATTGGGAAGAAAATTCGTCGCCTGCGGATTGTACGGCGCGATGAGCGGCGCAAAGATCGCGATGAGAACGAACAAGCCGAAGATTCCGACGCCCACCGCCGCGCGCGGATTGCCGACAAACTCGCGCACCTTCTGCCAGTGCGCGCGTTTCGTTCTGCGCATCGGCGCTTCTTTGGGCTGCGACAGCGGAGAGTCAAGGTCGGCGCTCATGACGATATCCCTCCTGTGCGCACGCGCGGATCCAGTTTGACGAGCAGCATGTCCACGATGAAGTTGACGATCAGGACAGACAGCGCGATGATCAGAAACGTGCCCTGGATCAGCGGATAGTCTTCACTCGACACGGCGCTCGTGAGTTGGTAACCGATTCCTGGATAGGAGAAAACCGACTCCACCAGGATCGAACCGTTCACGATGCCGCCGAGCGCGATGGCAAACGAGGTCACCTGGGGCAGAATGGCGTTGCGGGCGGCGTAGGAGAACATCAGGCGGCCCGCCGAAACACCCTTTGCCTCGGCAAATACGATGTAGTCCTCGCCGAGCGTATTGATCATGTTGTTGCGCATCCCGATCATCCAGCCGCTGAGCGAACTTAAAAAGATGGTCAAGCCGGGCAGCACTGCGTGGTACAGAACGCTCACGATCACGGGCGGCGTGAAGCCGAGCGTGAGGCTGTTCGAGAAGGCGTGGCTCATTGGAAACCAACTGAGCGTGAATCCGAAGATGAAAAGCAGCATGAAACCGACCCAGAAGGCGGGGGATGATTGCAGGAACATGAAGGTCGTCGGCAGGATGGAGTCAAGGATGCCGCGCCGTCGCCATGCGATGAGGATGCCGAGGCTCGTTCCCACGAAGACCGAGAGGAGGGTGGAGGCGCCGACAAGTCCGACCGTCCAGGGCAGGCTGTTTGCGATCACCTCTGTCACCGGCACGGGATAGTACAGGAACGACAACCCGAGATGCCATGTGAGGATACCGATCAGATAATGCCAGTACTGCAGGATGAGCGGCTGATGATTGAACCCGAACTCGGCCTCCAGCGCCTTCAGCGCCATCGGTGTCATCCGGCCCTGAAACTTCGCGAACATGACCTCCGCCGGATTGCCCGGCATCATGCGCGGCAAGACAAAGTTGATGGTGATGGCAGCCCAGATGGACAAGATCAGGAAGCCCACGCGCTGCAGTACGTATCTCATCGAGCCGATCCCCTTTCCCGAAAGACGTGGTCATTCTTCAATAATCCGAGGGGGGCGGTCGCCCGCCCCTCTCCGGCGAAAACTTCAATCGAACAATCCAACCAGGCTGCACCAGGGCTCAATTGGCGGCGTGCAGGTGCATCAGGACAATCGCGGTCGCAGGACCGGCAAATGTCGCGGGATTGACGTACGGATCCTGCGGCGTCGGCCAGCCTGCCACATGCTGCGTGTTGTACTCGTACCAGTTGGCACCGTAGACGAGCGGAATCGTCGGCAGTTGCTTGACCATCGCGTTTTCCAGCACATACAGGTCCCGCTTCTGCTGAGCCACGTTCGTCGTCAGGGCGAATTTGTTCAACGCGTTTGTGGTCGCGGGATTGCTCCACTGTTCGATGTTCCAGCCGCCGTTTGGAGCGAGCATCTGCTGGAAGGTGTAGTACGGCGTCGGACCTGTGCCCACCCAGGAAACGGCGAGCTGGAATTTATGCGTCTTGAGATTGGCGTAGTACGTTCCGTACTGCTCTTCTTGCACCTGGACATTGATGCCGACCTGTTTGAGTTCGTTTGCGATCAACTGACAGTCCATATCCCAGTCAGTCCAGCCCGTGACGACCTGGATCGTGAAACTGAGCGGCTTGCCAGAGGGCGACTGGAAGATGCCCTGCGCGTTTTTCTTGAAGCCGGCCTTCTCCAGGATCTTCACCGCCGCCGCCGGATTGTAGTTGTACTTGGTGTTCTTGAGCGCCGGATCCAGCCAGTTTGCGTCGTTCGGCAGGATCAGGCCCGCCGGGTTGGCCGGCGGCTCGTAGCCGTATTCGCCTTCTTTGTAGATGATCTGCCGGTTGATAGCCATGCTGATCGCCTGGCGGACGGCCAGATTGCCAAGCAGGGGATCTTTCAGGTTCGGGTACAGCGTCGTGATTCCGGTCGGCGGGAACCAGTACTTGTTATACGGACTCTTGGATGCATATACCTTCTGGATGCCCGGGATGAACGAGCCGCCCCAGTCGATCTGACCCTTGGCCAGCGCAAGATCGGCACTGGTGTTGCCGGTGTAAGAAGTGATCTCAAGTGTCTTCACTTTCGGATTCCCAAGGTAATAATACGGATTCGCCTTCATGTAATACACCTGGGGATTGAAGGAACTGAGCTCATAGGGTCCGGTGCCCACGGGATGCGTCACCGTCACCGTCGTCGGATTGCCCAGTTTCGCCCAGATGTGCTGCGGCACGATATAGACGCCGAGCACGTAGGTGATGTAAGGAACGTCGACGTGCTTGAACTGGAACACCACTTGGTCCGGACCGTGCGCCGTGACGGACGACAGTTGCGTCCAGACGCCGTTGAGATCGAGCGCGGGATACTTTTTCAGCAGATCGTAGGTGAAGACGACGTCGGCCGACGAAAACGGTTTGCCGTCCGACCATTTCACGTTCTTGCGCAGATTGACCGTCAACGTCTTGTTGCCGTTGCTCCACTTGTAGCTCTGGCCCAGAAAGCCGAACGTGTGGCCGCTGATGTTGTCGAAGTAGAACAGGGGCTGATAAATTATGCCGTATGTCCCCAGATCGGCAGAACCTTGGAACGGACTGAAGTTGTCCTGAATATTTCCGGACACCGAACCACCGATGACCAACGGCTTCGTGTAGATCCCGCTCGTGCGTTTTGGCGCGCTCGTGCGCTTCGCCGTGTTCGCCGGTTGGGACGGATGGGCCGCGGTGAGCGCGACTCCTCCCGAGACAGCCACCAGAGCGGCGGACGCCGCGATCATGCCAATCGATTTTGCACTGAATTTCTTCATGCTACTTGGATCCCCCTTTTATTCCTTCCTGTAATTTCTTCCGCCAAATTCTTTCGCGCCTTTCGACCGAACCACGCACGGATAAGACCAACTATGCGGGTATCCAGTCTGCAATCGAATGCCGAAAACAGTTCCGAACAAGAAAACGATTCCGGGAAAAACAAAGTCCCTCTTTTTGCCGAATTCTGCTCCAGCAAAGTGTTGCTCAACGAAAATCGGCTGTTTTTGGTCTTGGCAGCGCGCGGGCGGGGCAAATCCAAATCCCGCACGGGCAGACAGCGCTTTCCGAAAGCGTTTGCCCCCAGCGCGCATTCTCCCCTCATCCCTCCTCCATCTATCAATCTAAAAGAAAACGCTTGTGTTGTCAATAACGTTTTCGGTGTTAATTTTGCTTTCTCTGTGTCGTTCGACAGCCGCATTTTCCGGCTTGTACTTTTTTTACCGAAACGGAACCGGACAATCCGGTTCTCCGTCAACCACCCGGGAAGACATTTCGGGTCCAC
>JAKACR010000069.1 GCA_021821225.1 Bacillota bacterium
AGGCGTTCATCCGGAACGCATGACCCCGTGGCCACAATTCGCACATCGCGCAACATCAATTTAGTATCAACTCCTAATAGCAGATCACAAATGCATGGTCCATTGTACACGTTCGCGCAAGCTTTTAGAAGAGTGTGTCCGAAGGCGGATTCCGAAACATCCATGGTCTGACGGCCACTGCCGCCGCGGGGATTAAACTACATCGAACCAGATGGGAGTATATATGTCAATCGAATTGATTCTTGCGGTATTTTTTGTAGTCTTCCTGGGAGCTCTGACACGAACTGCGTTTGGTTTCGGAGAAGCTGTGGTAAGTATGCCACTACTTACATTGCTGCCTGTCAATTTGCACACTTCCGTATCATTAATGGGACTTGTCGGAATTACTGTAGCCCTATTTTCTGCGACAACTGGTTGGCGGTATATCAATCGCAAGGAACTTATTCCACTGGTTTTTTCCGCTCTTGCTGGAGTCCCTATTGGATTGGTGATGATTATTTTTATTCTGGCAAAAGTCATGTATGGTTTACTTGGCATTTCACTTATCGCATATGGGGGATACTCCTTGTATACACAACTTATATCTTCCAATGAAATTAATGAGGGGATACAGAATCCAGTCTGGGGCTTGTTATTTGGTTTTATCTCCGGTGTATTAGGCAGCGCCTATAACTTTACCGG
The DNA here is from genome assembly GCA_021821225.1 of Bacillota bacterium. The sequence continues at coordinate 682 of JAKACR010000069.1, forward strand.
TGTTCCAATTGCAGTTTACGGCTCATTGCGTGGATGGCATCCCCAAACCTTTCGCGGCACAATGCAAGCTTATTTTCTCCTATCAGGTACACTGATCGTTGCCGGGCAGGGAATGAGTGGCATGTGGAATGCCAACGTGTTTACTCTTTACCTCTTTTCCCTTCCAGCCATTGTTGCAGCGATCATAGTCGGTACGATACTTCATCGGAAAATCCCAACGGCTAATTTTCAGCGCTACGTATTTCTTCTAATAGCCACTCTTGGGGCTGTACTGCTCGTCAAATCAATTATCTGATCGGCAGGGGATCGAACCGCTGGGAGCTGATGCTCTCCGCCGGCGGCAAGTCGCCACGCCAATTGATACCCGACAAATCTGTTTCCGCCGATAATGAGAATACGTCTCATGCCGTCGACTCCTCGTACATGAGTATTCAGTCCAGTTTGGCGTTTTGCGGCAGATCGAATTATATTTGAGGATATGAATTTTAAGGAAAGAGGAAAGTGGACGGGGGGCGACGACCATGAAAATCCGCCGCGTGACACTGCAACGGCTGCGCCTGCCGCTTCGCGTTCCGTTTGTCACAAGCTACGGCGCGAATGCGTACAAGGACTGCCTGCTGGTCACCGTCGACACGGCGAATGTGCGCGGGTACGGCGAATGCAGCGCGTTTGCCGCTCCGCTGTACTTGGAGGAGACGACCGGGACAGCGTGGCATGTCCTGCGCGATTTCTTCATTCCCGCGCTGTTTCACGCGCCGCTGTCCGGTCCGCCGGATGTACGCGACATCCTGCGCCCGTTTCGTGGGCATCCCATGGCGAAGGCGGCGCTGGAAGCCGCGGTGTGGGACGCATTCGCCAAGGAGCGCGGCGAATCGCTGGCCAAGGCGCTCGGTGCACCGGATGCGCCGGAGATCGCGGTGGGAGTCAGCCTGGGTTTGCAGGCGGATGAGGAAGCGCTGAACAGGCTGATTGAGGAGGGGCTGCGCGCTGGGTACAGGCGCATCAAGATCAAGATTGCGCCCGGCCGGGACAGCGAGGTTGTGCGGGCGGTACGCGAGGCGCACGGAGCGATTGAACTGGCGGTTGACGCCAACGCGGCCTATCGGCTGTCGGACGGAGGGGTCCTGCGGGCGCTGGACGAACATCACCTCGTCATGATCGAGCAACCGCTTGCGCCGGACGACCTGGTCGATCACGCGGCATTGCAGACGCAACTGAAAACGCCGCTGTGCCTGGATGAGAGTGTGAAGTCGAGCGACGACGGGCGCAAGGCGGCGCAGATCGACGCCTGCCGCATCGTCAATATCAAGGCGGCGCGGGTGGGCGGACTGGCCGAGGCGCGGGACCTGCAGGCCGTCTGCGCGGGCCGCCGGCTTCACGCCTGGTGCGGCGGCATGCTGGAAACGGGCGTCGGACGCCTGGCCAATCTGGCTCTAGCGGCCCTGCCCGGCTTCACAATGCCGGCCGATCTGGCGCCGAGCGATCACTATTTTGCCGAAGACATCATAGAGCCGGCGGTGCAGTTTGCCCGCCCCGGATTTATTGCCGTGCCGCGCGGGCCCGGCATTGGCGCGGAGGTGCGCACGGCTCTCGTGGCGCGCTTGGCGCAGGAGACGCAGGTGTTTCAGCCGGATTGATGCCCAGCGCGGTCAGCGCTTTTGCCTTCCCGGATTCAGCACACCGTTTTGCGCCTGCTGTGAGCGAATCGCTTCGGCGTCCGGACCGTCGAGCCTGTCGGTGCGGAGCGCCGCAGGCAGTTCATTGGCGCGATGGGTGTTGCGTGGATCGGTTCCGAGCCGTTCTTCCTGTTCGTTCGCGGGTTGTTCGCGCATCGTGACGCCCTCTTTCCTCAATTGACTGTCTGTGAACCGTCTGTCGTCATTTGTCCGGGGGACATGTGATAACCCAAAATTCGGCAGGCGCACTACGATGCATGTAATGTTTGACTGAATCCTCAAACACTGCATGTAGGATTGGGGCGCCTGCTGTGCGGACTTTATCACATGTCCCCTGGAACATCATTAGTTTGACCGCCGTGCGGCCGGATATGTGCGGCGGCCATGTGATTGCGCGCGCTGGTAGCGCTGCAGCCACTTTGCCCGGCGGTGCATGACTGGGTCGATTTTTTGCAGGATATTTAGATTGGGCTGTGTATTGACCTCAATGACCCAAATCTTTTGCTGTTCGTCGAGTCCCAGGTCGATGCCGTACACACTGTTGCGAAATTGGCCGCCAAGCGTTTCCCCGATGTGTTCGGACACCTGGTAAAGCTCCCGGCGCACCTGTTCGCGGGCGCTTTTCTCCGGCATGATTTCCGACAGATAGCGGTGCAGCGGCAGGGCGACGCCGCCTTGTTTGACGTTGGTGACAAAGCGGGCGGCCGGGGCGATCTTGCAGAATGTTCCGGACACTTCAAAGCGGCCGTCCGGTCGGCGTTGGATGATGGTGCGGATGTCCACCGGACGGCCGTTCAGGCGCGCAAGGTGGATGTAGCGCTGCACGAGGCACGGTTTGCGGGCGATCCACGGGGGCAGCGTCTGTTCAATCTGCCGGAAATGATCCACATGAATCCGGGTTTCTCCCTGTTCGATCGTATAACCGTGCGGTTTGCGGCAGATTCTGCACACACGGTGGCCGCCCTCGCTCCATTCCGGCTTGATGATGACACAGCCAAAATTCTGCAGGTACGCGGCGGCGGTGGCGGATGTGTACGGATTGGTGTCCGGCAGGTGGGGGACCAGCCGTTCATTTTTGCGCAGAATGTTGTGTTTGGTCCACTTGCTGGTCGGGATTCGCCCGGCGAACGATGTCATGCCGAATCACTCTTTCAGTGGACAGACTCTTTGCGCCCCTGGAATTTCAGCCATCTGTCCAGCATATGAGGGAGTTGGCGCTGCCGGTACAGAACCATGCGCAAAACCTCACGCTTGACGCGGTCGGAATAGGATGGGTCGGGGACGGCGGCGATCGCGTCCTGGATATAGGAGCGCGGCACCCGCCGGATCCGTTCGGCCATGTCGAACAGCGCGGATCGCGTGGCCAGGCGCCGCCATCCGCGCGGGATGTGATAAAAGCGCCAGATCTGCGACCAGTGGACGGCTTCCGCTCCGTGCATGTCCCACTTGCGGGGAGAGCCGTAGAGGGCGTAGGCGTGATCAATCAGATACCAGTGGTAGAGCCCGTCCGCCCCCTTGTAGAGAATGATGTTGTGGCCCGATCCGCGATCGATGTTGGTCAGCCAGGTGTCGAACGCGATCGTTCCGACCAACCGGCTCATCTTGTGGACCCTGTCGGTCGCGCGCAAACGCGCTGGTCCGGGCAGCGTGCTCCAGTCGAGCAGCCGCACACCTTCGTGCGGCAGGGACACAATGCCGAAAAGCTCCGCATCCTGATGCCTGATGTGCGCCACTTCCACTTGCGCGCTGGCCAGTCCGACCGCGTTTGCCATGTGCTTGGCGAGCCATTCGTTGCCGACAAGCGGCCCGGCGTAATACCACTGGTTGCTGTAAGCGAATTTGAAAAAACCCGCTTGCCCGTCCTTGCTGCGCACCTTCCAGACCTGGCCCTGCGGCTTGCATTTCCATTGTTCCACGATTCGCCACGTATGACCCATGTCTACACCTCCTGAACCGAACCGGCGAATGCAGTCGCATGTCCCGTTCAAAGGTTGACGGGGGGGCTTGTGCCTTTTGCGCAAGCCAGGAGCAGGCGCTCGTAGCGAATGACGGAGCGGCTCCAACGGTAGCGTTCTGAGCGGATGTGGGCGCGGCGGCGGCGGAGTTCGACATCCTCCGGCCGGGCGCATACGCGCCGCAGGGCGTTCGCAATGGCGTGCGGAGCGGGGAAATCGATGACCGTCGCCGCCTGATGATCGACGAAATCGCGCAGCCCGCCTGCGCGCGTCGCCACAAGCGGCGTGCCTGTCGCCATCGCTTCCAGCGCAACAAGACCGAATGATTCGCGCCGGCTGGGCAGGATGACCCCGTTGTACTCCGGCATCAGTCGCAGCAATTCCGCGTGCGGGGTCGGCCCGAGTACGCGCACGGCCTGATGGAGATTGTTCCTGTGAACGAGTTTTTGCAAGGATTGCAGATAGCTCCGGCGGCCACCGCCCCGGATGTCCAGGCGTAGGCGACAGCCTCTTTTCCTGACGATGGCGACGGCCTGGATGAGTTCCGCCACACCCTTGGACCGAACCACGCGCCCGGCGTACAAGAAGCGCCGGTTGTGGCGCGGGGACGCCAGCGCGTGGCCGTCCACTCCGTTCGGGATCACGTACGATCGCGTCCGGAAGTCGCGCAATGTGCGTTCCACCATGCGCGCCTGCCAGCGGCTCGGCGAGACGACAGCGTACGCGCCGTTCATCAGTCGGCGCTGGCGCATTTCCATCTGTCTTGCGGCGGGCCGGATAGAATGCTCGGAGGCGACCAGCGAGTGGCATGTGTAGATGTACGGGCAACCATACTGCGCTTGCAACCGGCGTGCGAGCTGGTCGGCCTGCACGCTGTGCACATGGATGATGTGAGGCGGCGGGATGTGCTCGCGCAGATACATCGCGGTTTCCTTCGCGTACGCATGGGCGGCGCGGGAATAGTAGGCCGAGCCTGCAGGAAAGCGGAAAATACGGACGCCGTTCATCATGCGTTCCTCTACGGCGGCGGTGCGTCCGCGGGTGACGACGATGATGTCGTGCCCGCGCGCGGCCAGGCGCTGCGCCAACTTTGTCGCGACGATGCCGAGTCCGCCGATGATCTGTGGTTCGTACTCATTGGTCAACACGACGATACGCACACGGCAAACTCCTTCCTGTTGCCAAAGCGGTCTGCGCGGCCTTTTTTGTTGTCCCTTGGAAGTGCGTGAGACTCGCGGCGCTTCATATGCTGAATCATAGACCTGCTGCGGGGAGTCGATGGCATGGATTCGTTTTCTGTGGCCCTGTTTGCTCCCGGATTGGCCGGTCTGCCGCCGCAACCCGCGACATCGGTCGAGATTTATCTCTACGATTTATGGAAGAATCTCCATCATCGTGTAGACACCCGTCTATATGCGCGGCAAACGGTGATGGAGTCTGTGGGAGGGACGAAGCGGCGCAGGACGATCCCCGGAGCCGTCGGCGTCGGCTATATTCCTTGCGCGCTGGCCGATGCGCAGTCTGCGTCGTCCGGAAGGGCGCGCCTGATCGTGCAGGTGGACAATAGACCGCTTTACGTGCAGGCGGTGCGCCGCCGGCTCGCGCACGTCCCGGTGGTGCTCGGACTGCATTCCATGACATTTCTGCATGCGCGCCGGATCTCCCCCAAGGACGCGGCGGCTGTGATGGACGCGGCGGCCGGCGTCGTCGTCAACAGTGAATATGTGGCCGAGCGGTTGCGGCAGCGTTATGCGCCGGGAGGCGGGCGGATCACAGTGATTCATCCAGGCGTTGACCCCGTTCACTTTCACCCGTGCGAGACGGTGGCCGACCATCTGGCGCGTGCGGCGTTCCGGAAAAAGATGGGCGCTGGCGGGCGGGTTGTCATCCTCTTTGTCGGCCGGATCATTCCGCGCAAAGGACTGCACATCCTGCTGGCGGCCGCTCAGGAGTTGCGGCGGCGCGGTCTCCTGGTGGACGTGTGGGCAGTGGGCGCGCGCCCCGCGCGCGATACGCTGTACGGCCAGGTGCTGAATCGCGCCGCCTCCGGGTTGGCCGTCCGCTGGTTGGGTTATGTGGCGCATGAGCGGTTGCCGCGCATTTACAGGGCGGCCGATGTGTTTGTGTGCCCGTCGCAGTTTCCCGAGGCGTTCGGGTTGGTGAATCTGGAGGCGCAGGCGTGCGGTCTGCCTGTCGTCGCAAGCGGAGCGTGGGGTATTTCCGAGAGTGTGGGAACCTCGTTTGCAGGCAGGTTGGTCCAGCGCTATCGCGATCCTGCGGCATTTGCCGCGTCGCTCTCCGGGCTGTTGCGCGATCGCGAATTGCGCCAGGCCATGGGGCGGGCGGCCCGAACGCGTGCGGTGCGCGAATGTTCGTGGGATCGCGCGGCCGACCGGTATATACGCCTTTACCGCTCCATTGCCAGTTGGGAGACATGACGCCGGGCCTGGGTTCGGAGAATCTGTGGTATGTTACAGTGGCAGAGTGGCCGGGATGGATTGTATACTTGGGGCAGCGTTGCCACTCGCAACTGGGCGGGCGGATGATGGAGGGTAAGCGAAACAATGGCCATCTATGATATCGTCAAATTTCCCAACCCTGTTTTGACCACACCTGCTTCACCGGTTACGCGGGTCACTTCTAACGTGCTGCGCGTTCTCGCCAATATGGCCGAGACGATGAAGGCCGCCAACGGCATTGGTCTTGCCGGACCGCAGGTGAATATTTTGAAGCGGATCGCTGTGGTCGATGTAGATGACGGCAAGGGACGCCTTGACCTGATCAATCCCGTGATCCTTGAGGGGCGCGATGAAGAGATCGGGCCTGACGGCTGTCTGTCCATTCCCGGTCTGTACGGGGATACGCCGCGCTACAAATGGGTCCGCGTGCGGACGTGGGACCGCGACGGACGCGAGGTGGAATTTGAGGAAACCGGGTTCCGCGCGCGCTGCATTCAGCATGAAATTGATCACCTGGACGGCATTCTGTTCACATCCAAAGCGGTGCGCCTCTACCGGGAGGACATGGTCGCCCCGGCGGGAAAAGGGCGCAAGGCGTAGTCGGGCGGCGCTGCGTTTCCAGGGTGCATGGCGCTGGCTGGCACATGACCATTTTCAAGATGGACCCATGATGTGACGTGGGGGTGTGCTGCGACATTGGACGCGGACGCGAGGCGAAGAGAACGGCCGTTGGAGTGGAAAGCCTGTTCTGTAGCTGTCGGCCTAATCCTTGTCGCAGGAGCGGTCTGGTTTTTCTTCCATTACCGTCACCAGTTGGCGCACACCGTGTACTTTGTGCAGTCGTTCGGCATTTACGGAAGTCTCTTCTCCATTTTCTTCATGGCCGTTTTGGCCGTGATACCCGTGCCGTCCGAATTTTTCGTCGTGATCAACATGGAAGTCTATGGGGTCTTCTGGGGGCTTTTTTACTCGTGGATCGGGGCGGTGATCGGCGCGGTGTGGGCCATGTACCTCACGCGCTGGCTCGGTCAGGCGTGGCTGCTCCGCTGGCTGTCGACCAGAGTGCAACGGCGGGTGGATGAATGGGTGAGCCGGCGGGGTACGATCGGACTTCTCATGTTGCGCTTTGTGCCCCTGGTGCCTTTTCACGCGCTGAATTATGTCGCGGGCCTGCTGAATATGAGTCTTTGGCCATTCGTATGGACGACGGCCGTCGGTATCATTCCGTTTGAACTCATGGCGGGCGGATTATTTGTGGGCATCAGCGCCGGAGTGATTCCTGGGCTGGTCATTGGCGGCGCGGTTCTGGTCTTTGTCGGGGGACTGGGCTACATCTTCCGGAAAAGGTGGTTGGCGGCTATCGCTTCCGATGACAGCATCCGCGAGGATCGTGGCGCCGCCAATCCCCGCGGGCGCGATGTCCGGTGATGCGATCCAGCTGGCAATTGTTTTTTCCGGCATCAGTCTTTCTCGATGAAACTCTTGATAATCCCGTGCCATTGCATGGCCTTTTTCATATTGTCGGGAGTCACGTACTTGAGCGCTTGCCTGACCGGAATTCCGGGCCACTGTTCCTGTTGCCAGGCTTTAGACCGGGGTGCGGCCGCTGTTTTTTCCACACGAGGATGGCGTAAAGTGACTGATTGCGCGGATTGCGCGCCGGCTTTCGAAAACGGGTTGCCGCCTTGCGTCATGGGATTGCCCTGTGGCAGGAGCCCGCGCCGCCTGATGCCGTTGCTGACGAGTCCGGTCAGTTGCCGCGTGGATTGATGATTGAAGATGTCGAGAGCGAGACTGCCGGCTTTGAGAAGCGTTCCGATTTTCAAGTTCCCACTCCTCCCGAGTGATTGTACTGTATGGTATGCGTATTTCGGCAATCTTGTCTGTAAAATGTGCGCTTGTGAGGTGCGCAGATGCCCGATTCCGACATTTCTCCGGCGATTGGCCTTGAACTTGGCGCCCTGCGCAACGAATTGCTCGAATTGCCCGGTCGGGCCGCGACAGAGCCTTCTGTGGATACGGTGTTCTCCATGGTGAATCACCTGGCGGAGCGGCACCGGACCATCCACGGCGCGGTCATCCGGTTGGCGGCGCGCCATCTGCAGGATTGCGGCCTGGGCGAACCGCCCGTTCCGTTTTCCTTCATCATGCTCGGCAGCGGCGCGCGCCGCGAGCAATCGGTCGTGAGCGATCAGGATCACGCGCTTGTCTACGCGGACACGGGAGGGGAGAACGGAGCAAAGGGGGACTATTTTGCCAGGCTGAGCGAGGTGACCTCGGCGCTTTTGCACAAGGTTGGATACCCGCTTTGCACGGGGAACGTGATGGCGAGCAATCCGCGCTGGCGCGGGACGGCGGCGGAATGGAAGATCCGGCTTGCCGGTTACGCGGAGTATCCGGACTGGGACAATATCCGTTTCCTGCTCATTTCCACCGATGCGGCCGCAATCTCCGGATACGGGGAAGGTGTGCTGGACATCCGGCGGTTTGGCGGCCGGATTGTGGCCGACTCAACCTTCATAAAGTGGAAAATCGGCAATCAGTCCATGTCCGCCCGTCTGGCGATGTCTCCGCTTGGCGGGATCCGCTTTGAACCTGCCGGACTTCGCAAAGGCACTTTTCCAATCAAGGAAGGACTGTATCAGCCGCTGGTCAATGTGGTTCGCCTGTTTGCGCTTGGCGCCGGGATTGAGGAACCTTCGACAGAAGGGCGCATTGCGGGACTGGTGGAGCGCGGCGCGTGGGGCGGCGCGTTTGCGGCCGAGGTGAGGCGCGCGCTCGCGGTCGCCCTGACGATGCGTGTGCGCCATCACCTGCGATTGCACAAAAGAGGTCTGCCTGTCGACGACCATGTTCCGGAAGCGGAATTCAATGAGGCGTTGCGGCAGGACATGAGGCAGGCATTGCGTGTGACTCGCCAGGTTCAACAATTGGCGGGACGGCGTTTTCCGCGATCGGGGTGACGACGACTCATGGGATTCGAACGGATCCGCGTCTTGCGGCATCTCTTCGGCGCGATGGCGGGGCAGGCCCTATCCGGCCAGGAAGGCACTCCGACCGTACGCGGCGCGGTGGAGATGCGATCGCTGCTCGCTGAACTGCGGGAGCATGAGATGTCGGATTGGCTCCTTCGCGATCTTCCGATGGCCGTTATCGATACGGAGACGACGGGATTTGATCCGGGGATGGATGAGCTTCTGTCAATTGCGGCGACGATTGCCAATCCCGACCGGGAATGCGGCGTGTTCCATACGTTTGTCAGACTGCCGGCGGGACGAAGTATACCGGATGCCGTGAGTGATCTGACGGGAATCACGGAGGACGATGTGCGCGAGGCGGTTCCCGCGGCGGACGCGCTTCAGGCATTTCTGCAGTTTGTGGGAGACAGGGTGCTTGTGGCGCACCATGCCGGACACGACGTTCGGTTTCTCAACGCCGCGCTGCGCCGGACATGGGGGATTGAGCTGAACCAGCACATCCTGGATACCGGGAAGATTGCGATGCTTCTGCACGCCATGCGGAAATATCCGACGCTTGACATGCTGCTGTCGCTGTATGATATTCCTTGCGACAGGCGCCATACGGCGGCGGGCGACGCGCACATGACGAGTATCGTGTTGAGCCGGCAACTGGATCTGCTGCTCCAAAACGGTGTTGCGACGCTTGGACAACTGTGGGCAAAATTGATCGTGCTTGAGCACGCGATGCAGGGTTGACACCGGTCGGGGGGAATGTCGGGTGTATGTCAAGAATGAATATCAAGTGAATGTCACAGGTGAATGTCGTCGTTGACATGGGAATGCCTTGCGATTAGAATGTATCGTACGGGTTTATGCGGATCTCTGCAAGAGCTCGGCGGAGGGAGGGAGAGCGGATGTCCGAAATCAAAGTGCGTAAAAATGAATCTTTGGACAGCGCGTTGCGCCGCTTCAAGCGTGCCACCGCCAAGGATGGGATCCTCGCCGAAGTGAAAAAACGCAAGCAGTATGACAAGCCCAGCGTGGCGCGAAAGAAAAAAGCGGAAGCGGCGCGCAAGAAAAGGAAACCCTGATCTGGTTCGCACGGCGTCTGCGCAAGCGGCGCGGCGGGGTCTGCGGCAGCGGGAAGACGGATCGTTCCATCGTGCGCCGCGGGATAAACGAAAAACTTCGGGAAACTCCTTGCGGAGCGATGGGAAGCGGGTTTGCGAGTGGATCTTTCCTTACGGTTGACAGAAG
>JAKACR010000070.1 GCA_021821225.1 Bacillota bacterium
GATGTAAATCCCGAGCAGGAGAGCGGCGCAAAGGGTGAAAAGCGCAATGGACAGAACTGTGCGCGGCCGCATCCGGTCCCGCACGATGGCGCCGGCGATGCCGACCATGTCCGCATTGTCGAGACCGCGCCGGTGATCGAAGTACTCGTTTAGCATGTTGGCCGCCGCCTGGATGAGCATGGAGGCGACGAGCATCATCCAAAATAGGCTGGGTCTGGCGTGGTGATTCTGCCATGCCAAGCCTGCGCCGACGAGCGCGGGGGTGATGGAAGCGGTCAGCGTGGGTGGACGCAACAGTCGCCACGCGACGGCAGGCAGGTGGGTATTCACAGTATTCCTCCGAAGGACGATGACCGCCGGGCGTGTCTGCGGGAATGTCCGCGCGGGCAGCGCTCTGCCCGCGCCGGGTTGCTTTCTTCGGCCGCGGTGGTATGTTGATTCTACCATAGCAGACGAATGATTGTGTCGGCAAGCTGGGATGAGTTGGGTCTATCTTGAAAATACAGTGAGGTGGTTGATTTGTACCCGGAGAGAATCGCGTGCCTCGCCGCCGAGACGCCGGACATTTTGCATGAACTGGGCGCGCTTGACCGCGTCGTGGGCATTTCCGCGTACACCACGCGACCCGCCGCGGCGCTGGCGCTGCCAAAAGTGAGCGGGTTTTCGCATGGCAGCGTCGAGCGCATCCTCGCCGTCAAGCCGGATCTCGTGATCCTCACGTCGTCTGTGCAGCGCGAACTGGCGGTCGGTCTTGGCGCCGCCGGGGCAACGCTGCTGCACCTGCACCCACACTCGTTGTCGGACCTGTTTCACTCGGTCGAATTGCTTGGCAACATCGTCGGGGAGCCGGCGCGCGCGGCGGACCTGAACGCGCGCATGTCGACGGAGGTGCGGCGCATCCGGCAGGCTGCGCAAACCCTGCCGCGCCGTCCGCGCGTGTATTTTGAAGAATGGATGGACCCGCCGATCGCGGGTGTCGGCTGGGTGAGTGACATCATTGAGTACGCCGGCGGACAGGACATTTTTCGCGAACGCGCCGTGAAAGGGCGCAGGGCGGCGGAGCGGACGGTCACGGTGGAGGAGATCGTCGCGGCCGATCCGGAACTGGTCCTCGCATCGTGGTGCGGTAAGCCTTTTTCGGCCGCGCAGTTCACGGACCGCGCGGGGATGCGGCAGGTCGCGGCAGTGCGCGCGGGGCGTGTGCACGAACTTGAGGGCGAGATCCTGCAATGCGGACCGGGGCTTTTGCCGCAACTGCGGCTGGTGCACGATCTTGTGCGCGCTGCCGTGACGGATTGAGCAGCGGCGCAAAGCAAGGGGCATCAGACAGGTGAAATTTGAGGGCAGGAATACTCTTTCAAACCGACTGGTCGGTCTGTTATACTTCGGTCCAAGGAGGGAATGCGCATGATTCCCGCATGGGAACGAGTGGTGGAATACCAGGATATCATCTATGAAAAAGCGGACGGCGTCGCCAAGATCACGATCAATCGCCCGGAGGTGCGCAACGCGTTTCGGCCGGAGACGGTCAGTGAACTGATGGACGCGTTTGCGCGCGCGCGCGACGACGAAAAGGTCGGCGCGGTCATTCTCACAGGGCAAGGGGAGAAGGCTTTTTGTTCCGGCGGCGACCAGCGCGTGCGTGGACACGGCGGTTACGTGGGGGCGGACCAGATTCCGCGCCTGAACGTGCTGGATCTGCAACGGCAGATCCGCCTGTTGCCAAAGGCCGTGATTGCGATGGTCGCGGGCTATGCGATCGGCGGCGGCCACGTCCTGCACCTGGTCTGCGATCTCACGATCGCGGCGGACAATGCGGTGTTTGGCCAGACGGGTCCGAAGGTGGGCAGTTTTGACGCGGGATACGGGACAGGTCTGTTGGCGCGCACGGTGGGGTTGAAAAAAGCGAAAGAAATCTGGTTTCTCTGCCGCCAGTACAGCGCCAAGGAGGCGCTCGACATGGGGCTGGTCAACAAGGTGGTGCCTCTGGCCGAGTTGGAGGCCGAGACGGTTGCGTGGGCGCGCGAAATTCTTGCCAAGAGCCCGATGGCGATCCGGTTTCTCAAGGCGTCGTTCAATGTGGATACGGACGGCCTCGCCGGATTGCAGCAGATGGCGGGCGACGCGACGCTGATGTTCTACACGACAGAGGAAGCGCGGGAGGGAAAAGACGCCTATTTGCAACGGCGGTCGCCCGATTTTTCGAAATTTCCCCGCCTGCCCTGATGTTTTTCGCGGATTCCTCTTTCTGTGTGCCCGGCGAGTTTTGCGTCATGGGTAGGGTCTGCTGGGTCGCCCAATATCCTTTGCTCATCGCGAGTTCCGCGAAGCGGTGTCTGATCAGGAGCAAAGGGATATTGGCGGCTGGCGAAGACATTTTTAAGAGCCTGTTTAAAAAGCGGGCAGGTAAGACCCACGCAGTGCAAGAAAGCAGCCAGAAATGCGGACCGAGCGTACGTTTTCGGGTACGTGAGGGAGTGTTTCTGGCGATGACGCGGCAATGCGCCGGGGAGTTCTGCCCACTTTTTGAACAACCTCTTTAAGATGGGGGGCGTGTCTGTGGCGAACGGGAGCATGCAGGTGCCCGACTGGTTGACCCGCATGCGCCATTCGGATGCACTTGCTCTGCGGCGTGCGGACGAAGACCTGAGCTTTGCGCAACTGTACGAATGGAGCCTGGGATTGGCTTGGCGGTTGCTTGCGTTCGGCGTTTCTCCGGGTGTGCGGATTGCCGTGCTTGCGCGGGATGCGCGCGTGTTTGCGGTGGCGCTGCACGCGCTGCGTTTTGCGCGGGCGGTGATGGTGCCGGTCAATGTGCGGCTGACCCCGGAGGAGATCGCCTGGCAGATGGATCGCGCGGATGTCCGTCTGGCGATCTGCGACAAAGAACGCGGCGCGCTGTGGGATGCGACGGGATTCGCGCAACCGGCCATCGTGTTGTCTGGCGAGGAGTTGCGCGACCTGGGAAAGGAAAGCCGGGCGGGTGAGTCGGCTGGCGACGGCCCGGCGCGGGAACTGGAACGTCGGGCGCAGCAGGTGTATCTCGCGGATGTCCAGAGCATCGTGTTCACCTCCGGGACAACCGGCCATCCGAAAGGCGCGCGGATCACGTACGCCAACCATCTGTACGGCGCGGCGGCCTCGGCGTTTCGGCTCGGCGCGCTGCCGGACGATCGCTGGCTGACGCCCCTGCCGCTGTTTCACGTCGGGGGGCAGGCTGTGCTGATGCGCAGTGTCATGTACGGCGGTGCGGCGGTCGTGCACGACACGTTTGATCCTGCGGCGGTCAACCGCGCAATCGAGCGCGACGGGATCACTCTGCTTTCGGTTGTGCCGAACATGCTGACGCGCATGCTGAATGAACGCGGGGACCGCTCCTATCCGGACACGCTGCGCTGCGTGCTGCTCGGCGGTGGGGCGGCTCCCGCCGCCCTGCTGGAGGAATGTCTGCGGCGCGGCTTGCCGGTGGCCACGAGTTATGGCCTGACGGAAGCCAACTCGCAGGTGGCGACGCTGTCTCCGGCCGCCGCGGCGCATAAGGCCGGATCGTCCGGCCAGGCGCTCGCCTTTGCGGAACTGCGTATCGTCGCGGAAAATGGGGAACAGGCCGCACCTTTTGGCGAGGGAGAGATCGCCGTGCGCGGCTTGACCGTGGCAGATGGATATGACCGCGATCCGGAGGGGACGGCCGCCGCGTTTCGCGACGGCTGGTTGTACACGGGGGACATCGGGTATTTGGACGAGGAAGGGTTCCTGTATGTGCTCGACCGCCGGACGGACATGATCGTGTCTGGGGGTGAAAATGTCTATCCCGCGGAGGTGGAGGCCGTCTTGCTGGCCCATCCGGATGTGCTTGAGGCGGGCGTGGTCGGCGTCCCGGACGAGCAGTACGGACAGGCGCCGCTGGCGGTGGTGCGGCTGCGCGCCACCGCTCCCTCTTCTGACCTGCTCGCTTTTTGCCGCCTCCACCTTGCCGCGTACAAGACACCGCGCCACATCCGCACAGTGGGCGAACCGTTGCCGCGCAACGCCTCCGGCAAGTTGTTGCGAAAGGAACTGAGAAAATGGCTATGATACGGACGGATGAGCCATCCGCCGCGCCGGGTGCGGATCTGCGCTATCATTGCGCGCTGCTTGCGCCGGGTGTGGGCGATGATGTTAAACTGGACCGGCTTGTCGTTGGAGGCGACGCTCTGTTTTCCGCCTACTGGCGGGCTGCGGACGGCGCGCGTCTGACGGCCGCAGGGGTGGTGTACGAGACTCGTTTCACCGGGAGTGACGCCGTTTTGCAGGCGCAGCGGGCGTGGAGTGAGCTGTGCGGGCGACTCGCAGGGGACGCGGCAGCGCAGGTGCGCGCGTTTTGCGGCTTTGCGTTTGCGCCGGGAGCGCCGCGCGATGAATATTGGCGGGAGTGGCCGGACGGGTTGCTCGTATTGCCGGAATGGCTGGTGTGGCAGCGGCCGTCCGGTTCCAGGATCGTGGTGCGGATTAGTGCGGTGCGGTCCGGTCAGTCGCCGCCTGCGCTGGAGGACGTGGAGGCGCAGTGGCGGCGGTTCGCGGTGGAAGATGGAACGGCGCAGCAGCGGTTCGCGGCGTGGGCGCTTCCGGTGGATGCGGTTGCAGAGCGGGTCAGTCCGGAACGGGTGGAGACGGTCGATCGCGCCGCCTGGTGCCGGTCGGTGCAGGACGCTGCGACCGCAGTGCAAAAAGGGCGTCTCGACAAGGTGGTGCTGGCGCGCCGCGAGCGTTTGCGCTGGAATCGTCCCATTCCGGTGGACAGGGTGTTGCGCGCGCTTGAACGCGATTATCCTGAAGCAACCGTATTTGCTGTCCGTCTTGGGGAACAGATGTTTGTCGGAGCGACACCGGAGCGACTTGTGTCTCTGGCGCATGGACAGGTTGCGGTCGACTGTCTCGCAGGAACCGCCGTGCGCGGCGCGGACGAGGCGGCCGATGAAGATCTGGCGCGGCGGCTGCTGATAAGCGGAAAGGATCGCGTCGAGCACGACGCGGTGGTGCGCGGTGTCCGGGATGACCTCTCCGGCGTCGTGGAACGACTGGAGAGCCCGTCCTGTCCGCAGATCAGGCGCCTGAAAAACGTTTCGCACCTGTTCACGCCCATGAGCGGCGTACCGCGTGCCGGCGTGACCGCGTTCTCGTTGCTGGCGCGGCTGCATCCAACGCCGGCCGTAGCCGGTTTGCCGCGAGAAGCGGCGATAGACGCGATCGCGCGCTGGGAGACGGCGGACCGGGGGTGGTATGCGGCGCCCATCGGCTGGGTTGACACGGCGCAAGAGGGGGAATTCGTCGTGGCGTTGCGCTCCGCGCTGATAGTGGGGCAAGAGGCGCTGCTGTACGCCGGGGTGGGCGTTGTGGCCGATTCCTGCCCGGAGAACGAGTGGGCGGAAACAGAATGGAAGTTTTCACCCATGCGCACGGCTTTACAGGACGCTGCGAACGAAGAAGAGCGGAGGAGTGCGCGATGACGGTCAATCCGCAGCTTGCGCCTGTGACCGCTTTTGTGCGCGCTCTGCGCGCGGCGGGAGTTTCGCAGTTTTGCGTCTCGCCGGGTTCGCGCAACGCGCCGCTGACGATCGCCGCCGCGCGCGAGCCGGCCGTGACCGTCTGGAATCTGCCTGACGAACGCTCGGCCGGTTTTTTCGCGCTGGGTGTGGCGCGCGTCACCGGTAAACCGGTCGCGCTTGTCTGCACGTCCGGCACGGCGGCCGCCAACTATCTGCCTGCGGTGGTGGAGGCGCACTACGCGCGTGTGCCGCTGATTGTGTTGACGGCGGACAGGCCCCCGGAATTGCACGGTGTCGGCGCGAATCAGACCATTCGGCAGACAGGGTTGTACGGAGAGTTTGTGAAATGGTCGATCGACATGCCCGTTCCCGCGGATGAGGAATCCTTCCTGTCCCACGCCAGAGCGGTGGCCGCGCGCGCGGCAGCCGTGGCCGCGACGGCGCCTTCGGGTGTGGTGCATGTGAATTATCCGTTTCGGGAACCGCTCATCCCGCCCGCCGATGCGGCCAGACTATCCGGCGGTCCGTCCGGAAGGGAAGTGGACCGGAGGGCGGGCAGCGGGGTCGACACGGACGGAGAAGTCGACATGGCTGATTGGAAAATGTCTGTCGCGAGTGGCGCCGGTGCATTACAGGCGGCCGGGGCGCCTCCTTTTGCGGCGCCTGCGGTCCGGGTCGGGGTGCGTCGCCTGGCGGCGGACGATCTGGCCGCGATGGCCCGTGAACTTGAAAATGCCGTCCGTGGTGTCGTGGTGTGCGGCCCCTTGCCTGACAGGCGCGCGGCCCGGGCGATCGCCCGCCTGGCGGCGCGGCTTGGTTATCCTGTGCTCGCCGATCCGCTGTCGCAGTTGCGCAGCCTGGATGGGGCCGGGGC
Organism: Bacillota bacterium; assembly: GCA_021821225.1. Next base: position 6,400 of record JAKACR010000070.1, read on the forward strand.
GGTGATCGTCGATCAGTACGATACATTCCTGCGCTTTGAGGACGGGCGGCAATCGGATGCTTCCCGGATGCCGGCGGCGGGAAACGCCGGAGCGTCCACGGGGGAGCGCGCACTGCGGCCGGATGTTGTCCTCCGCTTCGGCCAGGCGCCAACGTCGAAATCGCTTGCCGCGTGGCTGGCGCAAAACGTCCAGGCGCGGCAGTGCGTGATTGACGAAGAAGCGTCCTGGCGGGATGCGCAGTGGACTGCCACGGATGTGTGGATCGCCGATCCGGCAGAGCTGTGTGAGGACCTGCTCGCGCAACTTGCGGACGACCGACCCGCACAGCTTGCGGACGACCGGTCTGCCGCGCGTGGCTGGCTCGAACGCTGGCGTGAGGTCAATCGCGTGACGGAGCAGGAGCTTGCGGACCACTTTGCCGCGCGGCGCGATGCGAAAGGCGTGTTCGAGGGTCAGGTGTGGCGCGACCTGCCCGGGCTTTTGCCGGACGGAAGCGTGCTTGTCGTGGGCAACAGCATGCCGGTGCGCGACGCGGACGCTTATTTCCCCGCGACCGGACGAGCGGTGTACATGATGGGCAACCGAGGAGCGAGCGGCATCGACGGGGTCGTGTCGACCGCGCTCGGGGCGTCCGCCGCGCAGCGTCTGGCCGGGGGTGGACCGACTGTGCTCGTGATCGGCGACCTGTCTTTCTATCACGATCTGAACGGTTTGCTCGCCGCCGCCAAGTACGGACTGCAACTGCTCGTCGTCCTGATCCACAATGACGGCGGGGGAATCTTTTCTTTCCTGCCGCCCGCGTGTCACGAGGATGTCTTCAGCCATTTTGCCGCGGCGCACGGACTGGATTTTTCCCACGCCGTGCGCATGTACGGCGGAAGCCACAGGCGGGCCGGATCACCCGCCGAACTGCGCGCGGCCGTACGTCATGGGCTTGTCGCGGGGGGATTGTACGTGATCGAGGTGCCGTCCGATCGCGCGTTGAATGTGGTCTTGCACCAGAGCGCGCTGGATGCCGTGCGCCGCGCTCTGAGACCGGAGAAAGACGGCCATGTGTGAGGATGGGACGGGCCATGTGTGAGGATAAATTGGCGCAAGACGAGCGTGTGTCACTGCGCGGCGTCACCTACCACATCAGCGTGCGCGGTCTGCTCGACGCTCCGCTGGTGGTCTTCCTGCACGGATTTTTCGGCGCCGGAGCGGATTTTTCCCATGTGGTACGCACATGTTGCAGATCCTTTCGTTGCGTGACCGTCGATTTGCCAGGCCATGGCCGCTCCGATACCCCGGATGACCCAAGGCGCTACGCGCTGCCGGAGACGGCCGCCGATCTCGCGGAGCTGCTCGATTATTTTCAGCGCGAGACGGCGTCGCTCGTCGGCTATTCGATGGGGGGGCGCAGCGCGCTCGCGTTTGCCGCCCACTTTCCAAAGCGGGTACGGTCGCTCGCATTGGAGAGCGCCTCCCCCGGACTAGCCTCGCCAGCGTCCCGCCGGGCGCGCCGGCAGCATGACGAGGCGCTGGCCGCGCGGTTTCTTGCGACGGGTCTCGACCGCATGGTCGAGGTATGGGAAAACCAGCCACTTTTTTTCTCCCAGCGCACGCTTTCCGCCGAGCAGCGCGCCTCTCAGCGCGCTGTGCGTCTGCGGCAGCGCCCGTTCGGACTCGCCAACAGCCTGCTCGGAGCGGGCACTGGCGCGCAACCGTCGTATTGGGGGAGCCTGGCCCGGCTGCGCTGTCCGGTTCTGCTTGTGACCGGCGGGCAGGATGAAAAATTCACGCGCATCGCGGAGCGAATGGCCGGCCTTTTGCCTCATTGCAAGCATGCGCAGTGCGTTAGGGCTGGTCACAATGTGCACCTGGAGGAACCGGACTGGTACGCGGAGCAGGTGTGCGATTTCCTGCTGCACCAGCATCGGCGAGGGGAGCGAATGGAATAATATTGCGGCGGGCGAGTGGACAAGGGACGGGCCGCAACCGGCGATCCTGTATGCCCTGGTTCTTGCGGAAAATGTGTACAAGCAATAGACAGATTTTTCGGTTAATATCTTCCCGTACAAGCCGCATCCCTGTTACGCTGGGGGCGGGATCTGGATGGATCGCTGGGGCGCGCTCTGCTTTCATGCGTTGCGCGACGCCGACGCCACGGTAAAACGGGGAGTGGACGCCATGGAGTCCGATGCAGAAGAGAGAACGGCAGAGAAACTGAGCAAATTTTCCGGTCTGCCGCTGCGCGCACCGCTGATCACGCTGTCGCAGATGCTGGAATCCACGGTGAAACGCGCGCCGGACGCCGAGGCCATGATATTTTACGGGCGCGTGTGGAGCTATGCGCAACTTGCCGCCGCGGTATCCGCCGCAGCCGCCGCGTGCGCGCGGTGCGGCATTGGCAAGGGAGACCGCGTCGGACTGCTGCTGCCGAATTGTCCACAGTATGTCGTCTCGTATTACGCATTGGCCAGAATCGGAGCGGTGATTGTGCAACTGAACCCGCTCCTGACGGAGCATGAACTGGCGGAGATTGCCGCGGACTGCGGGATGAAAGCGGCTGTCGCGATCGACAGGCTCGCCCCGCTGTTGCTGCAAATCGCCGGAGAGTCGCTCGGCTGTGTCGTCTCCGTCGCATTCGGGGAGAACCGGGCTCCGGCCGATGCGCCATCGGATGTTGCGGACCGCCGCGATGCGCGCGAATGGTCCTGGGACGCCTGGCTGCAAGAAGGGGTTGCACTGTCAAAAACGGGAGAACTGCTGTCGTCGCCGCTTGACCCGTCCGTCGCCGCGGCTGTGCTGCAGTATACCGGAGGAACCACCGGCTTGCCAAAGGGAGCGCTGCTGACACACGCCAACCTGGTTGCGAACGTGGAGCAGATACGGGAGTTTTTCCTGTCGGCGGGACTCGGACCGGGAGACAGATGCCTGTGCGCACTTCCGCTTTTTCACGTCTACGGCATGACCTGCGCCATGAACGCGAGTATCGCGGCAGGCATGTCAATGGTGCTTGTCCCGCATTTTCAGCCGGACGAGGTGATGGAAATCATCCGGACGTACCGGCCGTCGTACTTTCCCGGCGTGCCCACCATGTACACCGCGTTGGCCGGGCAACCCGGCGCGGCAAAAGCGGGACTGGACGCGGTTCGCGTCTGCATCAGCGGTTCCGCCCCATTCCCGCCTGAAGCGATGCGGCAATTTGAAGCGGCGACGGGCGCGATCGTACTGGAGGGGTATGGATTGTCCGAGGCGTCGCCCCTGACGCATGTGAATCCTTTCACAGGGCCGCGCAAGTCGGGCAGTGTAGGACCGCCCGTCGGCGGCACGGAAGCCGCGGTGGTGGACAGTGAGACGGGGTCGACGATTCTTCCGGTCGGCGCACAGGGGGAACTGGTGGTTCGCGGTCCCCAGGTGATGGCCGGCTACTTTGGCCGTCCGCAGGAGACGGGCGCCGCGCTGCGCGACGGCTGGCTGTACACGGGGGACATCGCGCGGATGGATGAGGACGGGTATACGTACATTGTGGACAGGAAAAAGGACGTGATCATTGCGAGCGGTTTCAAGGTGTACCCGCGGGAGGTCGAGGAGGTGCTGCTCGCCCACCCCGCCATCGCGGAGGCGGCGGTGATCGGGGTGCCCGACGCTTACCGCGGCGAGACGGTCGCCGCGCATATTGTGCTGCGGGCGGGCGCCGCGCTGTCGCAAGATGAACTGGACGCGCATTGTCGCAGGTCGCTGGCCGCCTACAAAGTGCCGCACAGGGTGGTGTACGCCGCGAGCCTGCCGAAAACCGCCGTGGGCAAGACGCTGCGCCGGGTGCTGCGCGAATCGCATGTCAGTTCGGAAGCGACACCGTGAACACCGATCCTTTTCCGGGGGTGCTGGCGACGGTGATATCGCCGCCGTGCGCCTCGACGATCCACTTGGCGATGGACAGACCGAGCCCCGTGCCGCCGGATGGACGGTGACGGCTTGCGTCGCCGCGCACGAAGCGTTCAAAGATCTGGGGAAGGAGTTCGGCGGGGATTCCGATTCCGGTATCGCTTACGCGGACGGTCGCGCGCAGTGTGTCGCATTCCACGGCGACCGTGATGATCGCGTCGGCGGGGGTATAGGAGAATGCGTTGTCGAGCAGGATGAGGAACAACTGGCGCAGACGCGCCAGGTCGCCCGGCACGACACAGGCGCCGTCCGGAAGGGTGACCCGGATGGCCTTCTCCTGCGCGTCCGCCATCGGTTGCATGGTCTCCGCCAGATTTTGTGCAAGAGTGCAAAGGTTCACCGGTTTTCTCTCGATCAATTGTTCATGTGAATCCGCGCGCGCCAGCGTGAGCAGGTTTTCGATCAGTTCCG